>JAEUIG010000080.1 GCA_016795125.1 Planctomycetaceae bacterium
AGCGTCTCCTGTTGATCGGCCGGCCGCCCCTCGTTGTACTTCAGTACGCGCCGCTGGATGTCGCGCATCGTCCGCATGACGTCGATCGTTCCGCCTCCCTCCTCCTGCGCAATCGCCAGGCCCGCATCGCACATTTTCTGCAGGAAGCTGTTCTCGGCCGTGTCCGGGTTCTCCCCTGTGATGGCCGCCGAGCAGATGTAGACCCGCACACCGCGCTCCCTGCAGGCCCTCACGATGCTGCGGATCGACTCGAGGTACGTCTGCCGATGGGCCTCGTCGGCATAGACGCCCCAGCCGATGTCGTTGACTCCGTACGCCACCGTGAGCAGCGTGACGCGATTATTGAACACGTCCCGTTCCAGGCGCGCCAGGCCGCCGGCCGCCGTGTCGCCCCCCTGCCCCACATTGATGAACCGCACCTTGCGATCGGGGTAGCGCAACAGCGTGTAATTCTCGATGTGCTTTCCGTACACCCGCGCGGCGGTGATGCTGTCCCCGAGGAAGGCGACCGTATCGCCGTCACGAATGGCGAAGTCGTCGGCCGCTTCGACTGAGGCCGAGAAGGCCAGGATCACGGGCACGGCAAGAGCAACGCGGGCGAGCAGGTTCATCGCAAGGGTTCCTAAGAAAGTACACCGGGAGATGTCGGCGTGTATGCGATTGTTTGCGGGATCGACGTCCAGTGCAACTCCTCCCGAAAAGAAGAAACCGCTAATCAGCGCTAATGAACGCTAATAAGGAACCAGGTGGAATCGCTCCTTCATGAGCGCTGATTAGTGTTTATTAGCGGTCTCTCCTTCTTCAGTACGTGACGCCGCCGAGTCCGGAATTGATCGGGCACCTGCCGCACAGTAACTTGGGGCCAGGCTGGAGAGCGACGCCGGACCTGTGCCTCGGAGCGGGCGTCATGCATGCAATCACTCTGCTGGGAAGTGCGCGGCGGGCGTGCCGCGGACCCACGCGCCGGGAGACGCTCGCGGCCGGCGCGCTCACCTTTTTCGGCGGGCTGCTGAACGAACGCGCCTTTGCCGCCATTGAACGCAGCCCCAATCGCTGGCTGCACACACCGCGGATCAAGTCCGTCGTGCTCATCTACCTGCAGGGGGGCCCGCCCACGCAGGACATGTTCGATATGAAGCCCGAGGCGCCCGACGGCGTCGGCGGCGAACTGCGTCCCATCGCCTCGTCGGCTTCCGGCATCGAAGTCTGCGAGCTGCTGCCGCTGACTTCACAGTGGATGCACAAATCGGCCGTGGTCCGCAGCGTGTATCACAACGGCGGGTGCCACAAGAACCTGCCGATGTACACCGGGTGGGACGTCAACCTGCCGGACGAAGAGTTCCGTGACAGCGATCCGCCGAGCATGGGGTCGGTGTGCGCCTATCTCGATCGCGAGAAGCGATCCGAACTGCCGACCTATGCGTACCTGCCCTGCCCGCTCGGATGGGGCGAAGGCCGCAAGAAGGCCGGTCCGCACGGCGGGTTTCTCGGCCCAAAATACGACGCCTTTGCCACCGAATGCACCGCGTACGTCGATCACCCGCCCGACGACATCTGGAATCCCCAGGTCGTGCGCGGCGAACCGCGGCTGACGGACATGGAGCTGATCGACGGCATCACGCTCGACCGGCTCAACAATCGCCGAAAACTGATCGAACAGTTCGATCTGCAGTTCGCGCAGTATGTGGAGCAGCGCGATGTCGGCAACTTCCCGCGCGAGCAGCAGCTCGCGTTCGACATGCTGACTTCGCCCCGCGTTCGAGAAGCGTTCGACATCAGCCGCGAAGACGACCGCACGCGCGACCGCTACGGCCGCACGCTGTTCGGTTCGAGCACTCTGCTCGCCCGGCGGCTGGTCGAGCGCGGCGTCAAGTTCGTCAACGTGAGCTGGGACAACTTCTCCAAGCGATTCGACGTCAGCAAGGCGGCCTGGGACACGCACGAAAACAACTTCCCGATGCTGCGGCAGACGCTGCTGCCCAACTTCGATCAGACGTATTCGGCCTTCATCGAAGACCTCGACCAGCGCGGCCTGCTCGACGAGACGCTCGTCGTCACCATGGGCGAAATGGGGCGTACGCCGCGGATCAACGCCAAGGGGGGCCGAGACCACTGGACCGAGTGCTATTCCGTGCTGTTCGCCGGAGGCGGCATTCGCGGCGGCACGATCTATGGCGCTTCCGACGAGCAGGCCGCTTTCATCAAGGACCGGCCGGTCCATATCCGCGACATCTGCGCGACGATTTATCATCTGCTGGGAATCGACCCGGAGATGCCGGTTTACAACCGGTCCGATCGCCCGCTGCCCGTCGCCCACGGCGGCCAGGCGATCGCGGAGATCCTCGACGCTTGAAGCAGCTCACCGCAGAGGTCGCGGAGAACGCAGACATGCAGTGCCCTAACCCGCTGCTTCGCGAAGCTGCCGGAGATGTTTTGAGATCGCCCGTTTCAGCAGCCTCGCGATCATCCAGAGCGCCGGCTTCGTCCACCAGCCCCTGGGATGCAGCTCAAAGGAGCGGCGGACATCGGTCGCGCCGGAGCTGTCGTTGAACTCCCACGTCTCGACGAAGTGCGTGGCCAGTCGCGACAGCGGCGGCGAGAATCCCTGCATCCGGAGCTGGATGATCCGGTCCGGCTGCCAGACGGTGATCTCCTCGACGTGCGTCGACCCATCGGTGTTCGTCACACGAATCCGGGTGCCGACAACGTCCGGCGTTCGACTCTCGAACGACGCGTTGCGAATGCCGGGCAGCGGACCAAACCCGGCGAACTCCGGCCACTTGGACAGATCGAGAATCTGCGCGGCAATTTGCTGCGGCGTCAGCA
>JAEUIG010000110.1 GCA_016795125.1 Planctomycetaceae bacterium
CGTCGCATGGCCGAGTCGGCCAACTCCGCGGACTTCCCCTGAATGCGACTGGCCACATGCGTGGAGAGAGGCTATTTGCGTCCACTCACCTGTTCAAAGCGAGTGGGGCCAGTGTCTGTTCCGCAGATCGCCCGCCGGGTGCTGAAAACGCGGGGATCGCCAGAGGCCGCAATTCGCACGCCGGCCGATCGGGTCGCAAGCGCGCCGCAGCAGCGCCGCCTGTCAGCAGGACTCATCAGCGGCAGAGTCAGGCGCGCGGCTGGTGAGCGACGGGCACCACCGGCCGTCGATGACGCTCAATCGGGACTCCACACCAGGATTTCCCCCTTGCCGGGAACTGACTGGTCGCCGCGATACATCGCGTAACTCCCCGCGTCCGCAGCTGAGGGAAGCTGTACTCCGAACTGCCGCAGATGCCGGGCGTACAGGTCGACGAACGTGGGCTGGCAATTCGAAGCGTGCTGAAAAGTGGGCATCAACTGCAGCGGCTTCATCGAGATGATCGTGCCGCGTTTCATCCATGCCCCCGTGCGGATTTCAGCGCCGCTGAGCAGGATGATGGTGCCCCCCTTCATCTGGAGGCCTGTGAAGTCGCGGGCCGGTCCGCCGACAACGATCGTGCCGCGGCGCATCCGCATTCCGACCTCCAGACCGGCGGAACCGTCGACGATAATTACTCCGTTCCGCATTCCCGACATGGCGCCGCGATAAGCGGCGCCGATCTGACCGCCCGCGTTGCCGTGCACGTGGATGAAGCCGTTTTTCATCTCGGCGCCGACCCAGTCTCCGGCGTTGCCGTAAACGTCAATCCGGCCGCCGCTCATGTAAGCGCCGAGATGCATGCCGACGGCGCCGTGCACGGTCAGGCTGCCGCGCGACATCCCCCGGCCGACCCAGCGGACCTTGTGCATTGCGCCGTGCAGCACCAGGTCGTCGCTGTGCTCTCCTTCAACTTCGAAGAACTCGCTGACTGGCAACTGCCGCTTGCCGTGGTAGATCGTCAGCCCGCGAATCTCGCTGTTCGACAAAGTCGCCACCACGTCCGGCGAGAGGACCTCCGCCTCCAGCGGCACGTTCGGCGAACGTTTGAGATGCAAAGTGACGGGCATGGAGATACTGCTGAAAACAGGCACAAAGGCGCTGAGACGCAACGACGCGCAAAGATGGTTCGGCCTTGGCAAACCTGAAAAGTAGCGGATGTTGATTGCCGGATCTCAAACGGAAGCTGCCAACGTCCGCCTGTCTTGCTGATTTCGTCTCTGCGCGTCTCGGTGCCTTTGCGTCTTTGTGTCGAACTTCATCCACTGACCGGCGCGCACTCGCGGATGTCCGGGTGCTCGAGGCGTTCAATTTCCACGGGGTAGTTTTCGAACTGCATGGTATAGCAGTCTTCGAACAGCGGGCGCATGAAGTCGTCGATGCCGGCGTCGATCTGCGGCCGCACGAGGAACTCCTTGCCTTGCGGCGTCTCGCGGATGTCGCCGTCTTCGAGGACGACCTCGCCCCCTTTGATCACGTAGCGGGGGTGGCCGAACATCTGTTCGACGTCGGCATTCTCTTCATAGATGACGACGTCGCCGTCGCAGCCGATACCGAGGTTGCCCTTGTGACGCAGGCCGAGCGCCCGCGCCGGTCCGGCCGACATCGAAATCGCGACCTCGTACAGGGTGTACTCGCGGTCGACTTCGGGGAGCGTAATGCGCCCCTTGACCTTAGACGGCAGTTTCAGCATGCACTCCCGTCGGAAATCGGCGTTCATCAGCAGGTGAATGATCTCCGGGTAGCGCCAGAAGCAGCCGCCGTTGGGATGATCGGTCGACAGGAACACCTGCCACGGGTCGCGGATCAAGAGCAGCAATTCGAGACCGGCCGCCCACTGCACGGCATTGACGAGGTTGCTCGGCCGGTAGGTGTACGGCACGATTCCGCAGCCCGTCTCGTTCTCGACGTCCAGGTTGCCCCACTTGCGGCCGGTCAACTTGTGCAGCAGATGCTGCCAGGGGCCGTCGGCGGTAATCGTCACCGTGTCACCGAACAGCACTGCTCCCGCATCGGTCGTCAGATTCGGATGCGTGTTGAAGTACTCGGCCAGCTCGGCTGTCTTCGAACACATCGTGTCCCAGCCGTCGCCGCCGTAGGCGTGGTACTGCGAGTGGGCGATGTGGGCGCGGTGCCCTTCGAGCCGGACGAGCGTGTCGAGCGTCGTCGAAATGTTGCCGGGAGCGCCGAGGTTGTTGCAATGCAGGTGGATGGGATGCGGCAGGCCGAGTTCATCGCAAATGCGGGCGAGCTGTGTCACGATGTCGCCCGGCGTGAGCCGATTGTAGCCGTCGATCGGTGAATCGAGCTGCTTCGCGTCGTGACCGTACTTCCATGCGGCGACGCCGCCTGGGTTCACCGCCTTGATCCCGTAAGACTTGGCCGCCCAGAGGTACCAGGCGACGACCTGCTTCGCCCGCTCAAACTCCCCTTTTTCCATCTGGTCGAGCATGATCTCGTTGTTCGCCATCAGCGTCAGGGACGCCTTGTCGACGATCGGGATGTCGGCCAGTTCCTCGTGCGTGTGCCGTGCCGAGAGCACGGGGACCGCGGCTTCGTTGACCGTCGTCCAGCCCATTCCGGCGTAGAGATACCCGGTGGCGAACGTCGTCGGGGCCATGCCGCCCAGCCCGCTGCGGCGCGACTTCGTGCGAATAAAGGCCTGCGTCCGGCGATGGTCTTCCGGAGTCATCGCCCGCGCGAAATTGATTGCACCGCCGGCGACGTGCGTGTGCACGTCCACGCCGCCCGGAAACACGATCATGCCCGTCGCATCAATCGTCCGTCCGCCGGGGACCGACTCGACGAACTGCCCATTGTCGTCGATGCACAGGTCCTTGACCTGGCCGTCGATGCCGTTGGCCGGATCGTAGACTTTTCCACCCGTGATTCGCAGCATGGTCTGATGAGCGCGCTACCGGACAGAAAAGGTCGACACAAAGGCGCAGAGACACCAAGACGCACAAAGGATCAAGCTTTCAGCGGGCTGAGGTCGCAAGAGCACAAAAAGCCATCTCTGTGCGTCTTTGCGACTTTGTGCCTCTGTGTCGAATCCCTTTTTTACTGGTTCACCTGCGTTGACCACAAGTTTGGCGACTGCCGTCCGTCCGGAAGCCAGAAGGGCTTCTTCGCGATGGCCTCGTTGATTCGCCGCACGACTTCTTCATCAGACGGATACGGAGACTTGAGCGCCGGCTTCAGCGGCATCGGCAGTTCGTCCATGCGATAAGCCGTGCCCGGCGCCGCGATGCCCTGCGGGGCGGTCGTAATGTGCACCCGGGCCAGTCGGCTCGTGTGGGTGATGTGCGGATCGAGCACGATCGTGGGAATTCGTGCGAGGTGGTCGATCGCCGGCTGCGGCATCGTCGCGCCGGGATCGGCTCCGATGATGAACGCCGCGTCGCAGTCGCCGCGCACCAGCACGTCGACGGTCGAGAACTCGCCCGGGTTATATCGCGGGTAGCCGCGGTTGAACGAGATGCCGAACGGGTAGCCGGTCTGCCAGCGCATGATGACGTCGGCGCCGGTCACGTTGCCGTGCCCGCGCATCGGCATGGCCACGAACTTGGTGAACGCGTTCATCTCGGCGGCCAGCATGAGCAGCGACGCGCTGTTCATGTGCTTGCCGCGCGTCATCGACAGGCCCATGCCGAAGAAGAAGCAGCCGAACTTCGCGGCCTTCATCCGCCGGATCAGGTCGTCGATCGCGTCGCGCGTGAGTCCGGTCGCGCTGATCTGTTCGTCGCTGACGTGCTGGTCCTTGATCATCGCGCGGAGGATCGTGATCAGCTCGAAGTCCTTGCCCGGCCGGACCTGGAGAAAGATGTCCGCTGCCTTGGCGCTCTTCGTCTCGCGGATGTCGACCAGCACCATCGTGCGGTCCTTGCGGCCGCGCGGCAGAAACTTGCTCTTCTGCATGATGGTGTACTTCGTGAAGTGGCGCGGGTGGCACTCGGCCGGATTCCCGCCCCAATACACGATGAAATCGGCGCGCTGCTTCACTTCGCCGAGCGTACACGTGACCTTACCACCCAACTGGGCGGCAATTTCAGTGGGACCGTGTCAAAGCGATGTATGGCTGTCGAGCAGCCCTCCCAGCTGGTCCGCCAGGGCGGCGCATTCTTTTTGAGCTTCGCACGTCGTATTGCTCATGCCGTAGACCAGCGGCATGTCCGCTTCGTGCAGCAGCGTGGCCGCAGTTTCGATCGCTTCGTCGAGCGTGGCCTCGCGGCCGTCGACGAGCGCCATCGGATACTTTTTTTCGGCCGTGTGATTCAGGAACCAGGCCGTGCCGAGCACGCACGCATGGTCCGCCTTATGGATGCGGACGTCGTCGTAGTGCAGGTCGATGTCGTCGCAGACGCATCCGCAGAAGGTGCAGGTGGCGTTTTCGATGACTTGCAGGCTCATGAAAGTTCCCTGAGGTCAGACTGTAAACCTGTCCGTTTTACGGTTGGCCGCATTGGGCGTCATCCGGACCGGACGACGGGACAGTGAACGTTCAGCCAAGGGCCCGGCCGGGATTGCTCCCGCGCACGCGGCGCGGCATGAACCGGCCCTCCTCGATCTCGGTCCACGCGGCGACGTTCTCAACGGGATCTGCTTCCGTCGAGAAATGCGGGCCGACCGCATCCGTCATGTTCTGAAGTTGATCGTTCGACATCTGAAAAACCTCACGCATTGTAGGCGACTCGCTCCGCGAGTCGCTTTCGTCGGCGCTGGCACTTCTAAGGACGTTCATACACGATCGATCGTCCTCTTACTCCACTCGCGGAGCGAGTGGACTACAGCGGAACGACTTCCACTTCCCAGCCCTTCGAGGTCGGCATCCCAGTTCCGTCAGTGTCGCCCCCCATCAGCCGACAGGTCGGCGGACCATAAGGAACGAAAATCATGCCGAGCGGAATCTTGCCGGCCTCGCACTTGAATGACGCTTCGCCGAACTCTGTTCGAATCATCACCATCTGACCCGGCGCGATGCCGACCTCGGCCATGTCCTCCGCCGCCATCGTCATCGAGGTGGTCAGAGCTTGATACTCTTCGGAATCTTTTCCGACGTTGATGAGCGTCCCCTGCTTCGAGGAACGCGAGGA
>JAEUIG010000136.1 GCA_016795125.1 Planctomycetaceae bacterium
AGGGACGGTGAGTTCCTGTTCTCGGTCCGCGGACTGGCGATCCTCAATCTCGGCCCCGACCATCCGCCGGGGCTGGCGGTTTCCGACCAGCCCGCCACGTTCCGTTACTTCCCGCTCGACCGCGAGAGCGGCGCTCCGGGACCGATGCAGTTCATTGATACTCCCGGGCATGTCGCGCTGCGCCATCCCGTGATCAATGCAAGCATCAAGGCCGTGCCGGATCGCGACACCGGACTGTCGAACCTGATCGTCTCCGACACCGGCCGCGCGTGGTTCTACCGGTTCAGCGGCGAATGGTCGGACAGCGGCTGCCCGATCTTTACAGGTCCCACGCCGCTCAATGCCGAAGGGGTGCACCTCAGCCTGGGGCCGCTGTGCGTCATCAGTCCGGGCGACATGGACCGCGACGGGCTGGTGGACCTGATCGTCGGCAACGATTCCGGGCATCTGCTGTTCGTACGGAATGTCGGCACTTCGAAGGCGGCCGCATTCGATTTGCCGGTGGCGCCCCCGGTCGGCGGCAAGCCACTGGACATCAAGGCGGGATACAGCGGTTCCGTCCAGGGGCCGCAGGAATCGATGTGGGGCTACACCTGTCCGACGGTGTGCGACTGGAACGGCGACGGCCTGCTGGACGTCGTCCTCAACAGCATCACCGCCGATTACCAGGTCATCCTGCAGGAACCGTCGCAGGATGGACTGCGGTTCGCAGAGTCGCGACTGCTGTACTGCGACGGCCTGCAACTGCAGCTCGCGTGGCGCTGCCAGCCGGGAATCACCGACTGGGGGAGTGGGCGGTTATGCATAGTCGCCCAGGACGAGCAGAACCTGCTGCGGATGTTCTGGCGGATGGACGACGAGAACGTCGAGCGCGGCCCGCTGCTGCGGCTGCAGGACGGTTCTTCCATCACGGGCAACGTGGACGAATTCGCCGGCCAGACGGGGCGGGCGGACATCGTCCCGTACGACTGGGACGCCGACGGCGCGATCGACCTGATGATTGGCGCGTCGCGCGGGATGTCGATGCCCGCCTCGCCGACAACGTACTATCCCAGTGCGTTCGGCGCAACGCGGGCCGCCTCGCTGCTGTTCTTCCGCAATGCGGGAACGAACGCGGCGCCGGTCTTCGAATACGCCCGGCTGATCGAGTTCGACGGACAGCGGATCGCGCTGGG
Organism: Planctomycetaceae bacterium; assembly: GCA_016795125.1. Classification (GTDB taxonomy): domain Bacteria; phylum Planctomycetota; class Planctomycetia; order Planctomycetales; family Planctomycetaceae; genus JAEUIG01. The sequence continues at coordinate 1,176 of JAEUIG010000136.1, forward strand.
GATCCACCTGTGCTCGCCGGCTTTCGTCGATGTCGGCCGCGGCGTCGACGACGTGTTGATCGGCGAGGAACTGGGGGCGATCATGTACTACCCGCGGGAATCGCTCACAGTGTCGCCGCCGGCGGAGTAGTTGGAGTTGGAGTTCGGGCTTCAGCCTGCTTTTTTCGAACCCTCACGCCGCGGCGACTGAAGCCGGCTAAAGCCTGAACTCCAACGGGCTGAACGCCAACGTTGCGTCGGCGGGCGGACTGCTGCATGATGCGACGCAGGAGACGCACTATGCCTGCCCGTTGGTACGTGATGTTTGTCGGAGGGTTGTTACTCAGCGCAGCCGTGAGTGTCCGCGCCGCTGACAATCCCTCACCGCCCGCGATGCAGACGCTCGTGACGCCGGGCGGGACGCGGTATGGGTTGTTCGGAGAAAAGCCGGCGGCGCCGGCCCCCACGCTGTTCGTGCTCGCCAGCACACTCGAAGCGATGGCACAGGACGGCGGCCGCATCTATACCGCGACCGGAGTCGAGCTGTTCCGCGAGGGCTGGCTGTATGTCACCGTCGACGTTCCGTGCCACGGCGCCGATCGTATGGAAGGACAGCCGACCGAACTCGAAGGCTGGGCGCATCGCGTCAAAACCGGGCAAGACCTGTTCGGTCCGTTCAACCGCCGCTGTTCGGAAGTGCTCGACCATCTCATCGCCGAAGGTTACACCGATCCCGAGCGCGTGGCGGCGGTGGGGACATCGCGGGGTGGATTGAGCGCCTTGCACTTTGCGGCGGCCGAACCGCGGGTCCGAGCGGTCACGGCCATCTCTCCGGTCACCGATCCGCTTGCGCTGCGGGAGTTTGAGGGCGTGACTGCCGAGCAAGTCCGATCAATAGCCGCCGACAGTCTGGTCCCGGCGCTGGCCGGACGTCCCGTCGGAATCACGATGGGCAACGATGACGCGCGCGTGAATACCGACGCTTGCATCGCCTTTGCCCGCGCGCTCGTGACGAAGACGCGGGAACAATACTCGAAGAAACCATTCGTCCCGGTCGAACTCATCGTCGGTCCTGCGGCCGGCCATACGGCCGTCGATGGTGCTTATCCGACCGCGGCGCGTTTTCTCCGGCGCTACGTCGGCCCGCGTCCCTGACGACAACGCCGCAAGAGTAGGACGTGCCACTGCTTCGGACGGGCACGACCGAGGTCAGCC
>JAEUIG010000165.1 GCA_016795125.1 Planctomycetaceae bacterium
GCGACCTTCGCCGGGCAGTCCGGCGTGGAGACTCCGCTGGGCTTCGGCGGCCGGATCGGCAAGTCGTTCGGCGACAAGGACGTCGAGAGCGATCTGGACATTGCCGCGCAAGAAGCCCGGGACCTGTGCGCGACGATGCGACAGGTGGAGAACGTGGACGCCTACGTCTGGCACGATCGTTATCAGTCGGTGGTGACGGTCGGAGCGTTCTCGTCCGCGAACGACTCCTCCGTCGGAGCGATGAAAGCGCGGTTCGCGGCGCGGCAGCAGGTCAACGCCCTGGTCCCACGGTTCAATAATTCCGTGCAGGTTCTGGCGATCGACGCTGAGGGCCGCAAGATTCCGTTTGATCCCGAGATCGGCCTGAACACCGGCAGCGCGGGACTGCCGCCGGGATTCCGCATCTGGGCGTATGACCCGAGTCCGCAGCTGATGGCCGTGCCGCGGAAGCGGTAGCGGCGAAAGCGGAAAGCGTTCTACAAAAGAACAACACCGCGGCGACGGAATGTCGCCGCGGTGTTTTCTTTTTTCGGCTTTCCGCTTCTGAACTGTCGTCGCCCGTCATCGCCGCAGCGACACGCGCGCCCACACGAGGCGGTGATCGGAGCCGGCGGTGTGGCCGATGCCGGCCTCATGGATCTGCCAATGGGGGTCGCAGAGGATGTGGTCGATCCGCAGCCACGGAGTGTTGTGCGGCCAGAGCCGGGTCGTGTTGCAGGGGGACGTGAAGCCGTAGCCCCAGCCGACTGTCTCGAACGCGCTCTGCCACTCCCCCCAGACGCCGGCGAACAGCGAGCTGGTCGTCGGCGTATTGAAGTCGCCCAGCGCGATCATCGGTCGCCCGGCGTGGCTCGCGACGAACTTCAGCGTCTCCTCCGATTCCAGTTGCCGCTCCCATTGCCGCCAGCGGAGGTCGTCCACGCCGGCCCCGGTCAGCGGCGAGTGCCAGCGCAGCTGCGTCAGGCCGTGCCGCGCGGTGCTGAGATGGATGTCGCACAGCAGCCATGTTCCGCCGGGGGCCTCGATTTCGCAGGCGATGGCGGTCGTCCGCTGCATGGCCTCGGCGTCGCATTGATCGACGAGCCGCACCGGAAATCGCGCGGCGACCCAGTACTCGCCGACGTGGATGGAATGCCAGTCGGCGAAATGGCGCGTGAAGTCGTCACCGCCCTCCCGTATTTCCTGCAGCGCGATCACGTCCGGATTCAGAGCGTCGATCTCAGCGAGCACCTGCGCCAGGTCGGAATCTCCGTTGTCGATATTGCAGGAGACGACCATGAGCGACTGCGACGGCGGCGGCGGTGATTTCAAGGTCAGCGGGGCACACAGGCCCATCACAGGACCGGCAATCAGCACGCCGCACAGCCCGTTGATGCTCGCCGGCAGCCATTGTCGCCGGCCGATCGCCGGGATGATCGGCAGCGAGAACGCCAGGTACGGAGCGCGCGGCAGATAGCTGAGCGCAGCGCTGAACCACCAGTCTTCGGAAATGCCGCACAGCAGGAGCAGCGCAATGGCCGTGACGACGACGTTCACGACCGTGGCCGCCTTGATAAGCGCGACGGGGTTTGCGCGCCAGTCATTCGGCAACGACAGGATCGGCCTGGACCGGCGATGCGGGGCGACGGCAGTCATTCAGCGGCTGGCTTGTAGCTGGTTGTCATGTGAACGACGTCAGTGCTGAAGCACGAGCGCTGCATCGTTCCGTACAGATTCTTCCGGTGTGCGGTGATGGCCTTCCAGTTCATGGACGCGTTGCGCCATCTCCCAGGCGGAGACGTAGCGGTAGCGGAACCCGGGACTGGTCCGCGCGGCGTCGGCGAGCTGCTGATGGAACCGTGCCATCTCGTCGCCCAGCCAGGTGTCGATGTTGCCGTCCTTGCAGCCGTGGGTGTGCAGCTTGACGAAGACCACGTCGGGCCGCCCGGACACGTGCACGCCAGCCCGCCGCCACAATTGCATCCGCTCCCAGGTCGCGGGCCGTCCGGCGTGGATGTCGCCGTTCTCGATGCGTGGCAGCAGACCGAGCTTGCGCTGGTTCCAGTCGAACAGCAACGGGCCCTGGATCATCAGCAGGTGGTCGTCCGGAGAGCGTCCGCCGGCGCGGGCGGCGATGCCGGAGTCGTGGGACTTGCAACGCCCCGGAATGTCCTGCGCGTAGTAGATGGTGTTGATCGTCCGCGTCTGAGTGGCGCTGGGGGCCGACGGCAGAGTGAAGTCTGCATAGCAGCCGGTTTCCTGGAGGACGGTCAGTTCCTGGTCGACGCCGCACCAGCGGCCGTCCGGGCGCGAATTGCACAGCGCCCAGTTGCCGTGGATGAACCCGTACACGACGCGGCCGGTCCGCGGGTCGATCCGCAGCAGGCCGTGCCGGTCGTGCAGCGTGTCGCGGAACTGCTCCAGCTTTTCACGCAGCACTTCGGCCTTGTCGGCGTCGTGATGCAGATGCACGTCGACATCGCCGTACCCCTGCCGGCACAAGGCGGCCAGTTCCTCGAGGTATTCAGGACGGTATTCGTCCTGGGGAAAGAAGAACGTGTGCTGGGGCGGACGACCGTCGGCATCGCGAAACCGGCCGAACCGATCAGGGTACTCGTTGACCCACCGCGCGACCCGCGCTTGCGCCGTGCTTCGCGATGCGCCGTAACATTCCGGTTCAAAGTGATCGCACACGGCGATCAGCACTTCGCACGGAGACACGTCCGCAGTGCGGCGGCGAGCGGATGCCGATTGGACGTACGGGACAATCCAGTACTGCAGATTGCGCTGGCGCAGCAGCAGCCAGCAGGCGCCTGCCGCAATGCTGCAGACGCCGAACGTCGCGGCGATCGTCCAGAGCAGGAGGTTCATTGGCTGAGTCGCGTTGCGGGACCGAAAGCTGTTGGGTGGCTCGTTCCACGGGGATAAACCCCGTGGCTCATCGCGGGAGGGGCCGCCTGAACTGCGGACCGCACCAGGTCGCACATCTCGTGCTCCGTGCGGACCTGTCCCAGCAGCAGTTGCCGCAGCTGCCGGTAGCGGTGTGGTCCAAGCGTGCGCTTCGGCAGCGACAGCAGCGTGCTGCGCAGCCGTTCGCGCCGCAGGTCCCCTTGTAAATAGCGAGCGACCGTCTCCAGCCGGGTTGTCGCACGGATCGCCGCACGTCCGATGTTGAGCGGACCGGTTCGCGGCGAGTTGGCATGCACGTCCGAGCGGAACACGTACCGGTATCCGCACTCGGCCGCGATCTTGACCACACGCTGGTCGCACGCGCCGTTCGGGATGGAAAGCGTGTCGACTTCGTAACCGGCGATGTCTTCCAGTTCGTGTCGCGACTGCCGGAGCTCATCGCGGATCTCGGCGTCCGGCAGTTCATTGAGAAAGCGATGCGTCACCGTGTGCGAACCGAGATGAAACGTCTCGCGCGGCAGCTGTGACAGTTCCGCCGCCGCCAGAAAGCGGGGTGCGCCGATGAGTCCGGTCGTCACGAAGAGCATCGCCTGCAGTCCGCGTTCCGCCAGGAGCGGGCCGGCGACATCGACGGTGCCGCGCCAGCCATCGTCGAACGTCAACTGCACGAGTGGCCGCGCTGCCGGCGCATCGGTCGCCTTGTCGAAAAACGGCCGCAGGTTCGCATACGACAGGACATCGGCCGTGGCAGCGATCGCATCGAGCTGCTGTGCGAACGCAGTGGCGCCGACAAAATAGCTGGTGATCGACCGGCCGAGGCCGGCGGCGTCGGCGCGTGCACCCGCGTCGTCGTCCCGGACGACGTTGTGGTACATCAGGCTGACAAAGCGGCGCGGCATGGCCATTACCCGGCGACCGTCTGGGTGAGTCGCGCTTCGAGCGCGCTCTTCATTGTGGGCGGCTCATCGCGTTCAAGGTCGTCGAGCAGTACCGCCAGTTCGCCTGCCTGCTCGCGGCGCTCGTACATCGAGATGTCGCCGGTCAGCGACGGGGTGCGGCCGGAAGTCGAAAACTGCTGCAGCATGCGCGTCAGCGCATCGGCGATCCCGGCCGTGTCCGCGGGCCGCCTGAGCACCGATTCCGGCACGTCCTCGAGCAGGTTCCACAGGTCGCCGCGCGGCGCGACCACCAGCACCGGCCGGCGGGCGGCGACGTATTCGAACGCCTTGGCGTTGATGATCCGCTCGGCATGCGGCACGTCGGCGTTGAGCAGCAGCAGGGCGTCGGCGTCGAGCATGGCGGCGACCGCCTGGTCGTGTGCGACGAACGGCAAGCGGCGAATGGTCACCGGTGTGCCGTTCAGCAGGTCGAGTTCCGCTTCCTGCTCGGGAGTCCGGCGACCGACGAAGACGAGTTGCAGCAGCGGCGCGAGCTGCGGCGCGGTCTGGATCAGCCGTCGCACGGCACGGACGACCGGACCGATGGGATTCAGATTCCACAATGTGCCAACGCAGGTGAGGCGAAAGCACCGGGAGCGCTCCACCGGATCGGTGGTGAGTTCCGGCGGCAGTGTGCCGGCCCGGAAGTCGTCCGGGTCGAATCCGTTGTAGATCCATGTCGTCCGCGCGAAGCTGCCGCTGTCCGCGGCGAGTTCGGCGAGGGCCGTCGCGCTGGAGGGAGTCGTCGCCATCACGACATCGGCCGCCCGCAGCACCGACCGCTGCATCCTCGACTGCACCTGGTTCGAGAGCCAGCCCTGGCGCTTGTTCTCCCAGTAGCGATTGCTGATGCTCCATTCGTCGCGATAGTCGAGGACCAGCGGCAGTCGCGTCTGGCGGCTGAGCGCTGCTCCGACGAGGAAGGTCGAGAACGGCGGTCCGGTCGCGATGATCGCCTGATGCGGCGTCTCACGGAGCAGTTCGAGTCCAGTGCGAATGGCGGCCGAGCGCCACAGAATCTGCGGATCGGGCTGCAGCAATGTGTTGGCAACCGAGCGGGCCGCGTTCCGCAGGCCGTCGCGGAGTGTGCCGACAGGTCCGGGCGACGATGCGCCGCCGCCGCCAACCGATTGCTTCCAGCGATAGCCGGGCTCGCGCGTGCGGGCGGTACGCACGATCGTCCCCGCCGGCACGTCCCGGCAGAGGCTGTCATCCTTCAGCGGTACGGACGGATTCGCGGCCGTCAGCACGCTCGGCGTCCAGCCGAACTCTGCCAGATGCTTCACGAACTTCGTGACGCGCTGCACTCCGACCCCGCCGGTCGGCGGGAACAGGTATGAGACAAACAGCACGCGCTTGTTGTGTTGAGACATGACCGTCGCTCTCAATGGGCCGACTCGAGGGAAGCCAGTTGAACCGATGGCCCAGTTTTCTGTCGCGAAGAGTCCGAGTGAGGCCGCTGCGGCTGTCGTTCGGTCCGCGCGTCACACAATTGATCGAAGAGCCGCACAACGTCCGCCGCACACGCGCTCCAGGTCCGGGCGCGATACTTCGCTGCGGCGTCCCGGAAATCGGGTTGCAGCACGGCGGCGATCGCTTCCGCCAGTGCAGACGCATCGTTCGCCGGTGCGAGTCGCGACCACGCGGGGTCGGCGATTTCCGCGATACTGCCGACATCGGTGGAGGCGAACGGCGTCCCGCACGCCAGCGATTCGCGGAGGACGTTCGGCAGTCCCTCCGAACGGCTCGACAGGACCGTGGCATCGGCAGCCCGATACCAGTCGGGAAGCTGTTCGTGCCGCACCGAACCGAGAAACCGCACGCGCTCCGAGAGTCCCGCGTCCCCGATCGCCCGTTCGATGTCCGGTCGCAACGGGCCGTCGCCGGCGAGGCACAATTCGAAATCGAGGCTGGTCCCCGACAGCTTCGCGCACGCGGCGATCAACACATCAAGCCGTTTGACCTCCACCATCCGACCGACCCAGAGCAGGATCGCGCGTTCTGCCGGCAATCCCAGCCGCTGCCGCGCCGCCTGGCGATCGCCGGGGTGGTATTGATCCACATCCACTCCCTGGTAAATGGTGTGGACGCGGCCGGGTTCAACTCCCTGAGCGATGACGGCCTCACGCAGTCCGTCGCTCACGGTGATCACCGCATCACTCTCGCACAGCACGCGGCGAACGGCGTCGCGACGGTCCGGCTGTTGCGGCAGGAGCAGCACGTCCGAGCCGCCGACGATGACGGCGTGCGGCACACCGGCATGCCGCGCGGCACGCAGGCCGGCTTCGCCATCGGGATGAGCCCAGTAACTGAGGACGGCGTCGATCGGCTGCGCCTCATGAATCCGCCGCACCGTGCGCTTCACGGACCTCCACATCGCCGCGCCATGGCGTGCGTGCCGGAATCCGGGCGTATACCAGTACGTCGGATAGTGACAGTCGATCCGGGCGGCGCTGCACGCAGGCGATGGCTGGAATTTTTGGCGTCGCAGCATATTCCGCATGACGCTCGACCATCCGCGCGGCGACACGGCCGTCACCCGATGCTCCAGCGCCAGCGCGCGGCACAACGCGACGTTGTACGATCCCTGCGCGGGATGGTCAGCGTCAGCGAAGGTCGCGCTGAGGAACAGGAGGTGCATGGGGTAGTGGGTAGTGGGTAGTGGGTAGTGTTGCGCGGTCTCAGCTCTCTCCGTTTCCTCTGTTACCTCCTGTTTTGCCCGTCTTTGTTACCTCCTGTTCTGTCCGTTTTCGGAGGTCGCTCGTTCGAAGGCCTCGTGGAAGGAGATCGTCGGCGTCCAGCCGAGGTGCTGCTTGGCCCGGGCGTTGCTGTACTTCAGGGGCTTCCACAGCGCACTGCTGCGGTAGCGGGTAATGACGCCCGGCACCTGGCCCTTCGAGTAACGGTGATACCACTCGTACAGGCCGGACAGCGGACCGATGCAGGCGCCCGGCACCCAGACGGTGCGTGGTTTCTGTTTTCTTCGTGCGAGCCGGCGCAGCAGCTGTGCGGCCGTCGGCAGGTCGTCGTCGATCACATTGAGTGCCTGGCCTTCGATGCCCTGGGCAAATCCCGCCTGGCGGATCGCCGACGCGCAGTTGTCAACGTAGGTGTAGGGCAGAGTCTGCGTGCCCCCCATGCGGACGAGGATGTTGCCGAGCTGCAATCCGACCCGGCTGCTGAGAACGCCACGGCCCGGGCCGAAAATGACGCCCGGTCGGATGACGACCAGAGGCAGGCCCCGCTGTTCGCGGGTTTCGGCCGCGACGGATTCCTGGACGACCTTGCTGAAGGTGTACGGATCGCGGAGCTGAGGTTGGCTTTCGAGGGGGGTCTCTTCGGTGAGCGTGTCGCCGCGGCCGAGTTGACTCGTGCCATAAACGCCGAGCGAGCTGACGAGCACGACGCGGCCGACCTCGGCGTCGGCGGCCGCACTGAGCAGGGCGCGAGTCGGAATGACGGTGTTCAGGAACAGCGTGGACGCGCTGCCGGTGAGGCCGGCGGCGAGGTGGAACAGGATGTCCCCCCGATTGAGTTCATCACGGCAGGCGTCGCGATTGTCGAGCGGGACGCGGCGGACATCGATGCGTGACCAGTGGGGGGCCAGATCGCGCCGCAGCGCAGAGAGGTCGCTCGAAGGCCGCACCAGGCAGCGCACGGCGCAGCCGTCATCGCACAGCGACTGGACGAGTCGCCGCCCGAGAAAGCCGGTGGCACCTGTGACGACGGCCTGCATGGGATTGGTTTGGTGATGACCGTGGATCAGGTTGTGCTGACTGCTGTAGGAGGTCGGGAATCGAGCGCCGTTCGGCAGCCTGAAGGCTGGACTCCCACGGGCTGGACTCCCAGGGGCTGCATTTCAGCGAAAATGCGGTCCATGAGGTGCGTGACGCGGCGCATTTCGGTGTAAGCGATGGGCGGCGGACCGCCGGCTTGGATGGCGTTACAGAAGGCCTCGATCAGCCCCCGCATGCCGGCAAAGTAGTGCAGGTCGCTCCGCAGGAATCGACCGACGTTGCGCCGCAGGCAGCGGGCCGATTGGCGCCAGTTCCGCCACGGGGTTTCGAGTCGGCCGAAAGCGCCCGGGAGTTTCGGAGCACGTCGCCGCTCGACGGTTTGCGCGTCGAGGTCGACCGTCAGGCAGCCCTGCGTGCCATACACACGCGTGATGCGCTGCGGTTCGATCGCGGTATCAAACAGGAGCGATCCGGTGACAGCGCCCCCCTGCAACTCGACACGCAGGTCGGACGGGAAATCGGCATTGTTGCGCGCGAACCAGCGTGCGTCGATCTGCGGCTCGGCATCCGGCAGCAATTCGGTGATGCGGTACAGCGGATGCGAGATCGTGTTGTGAAACAGGCCCCCCGGAAGCCGACGGACCCAATGTCCCGGATCGGAGGATGCGAGGGCGCCGAACTGGCCGGACAGCGGATAGCCGAGAACGGATTCGACGTGCCGCACCGCGCCGATCTCGCCGGAGTCGATCCTATGCCGGCACTCGAGCCACGCGGGATCAAAGAGCTGGTCGTGTCCGACGCAGACCATCCGCCCGGAGGCGTTCGCGGCCGCGATGATCTCGCCCACTTCGCCGGCGTTGAGGGCCAGCGGCTTTTCGACGTAGGTATGGCAGCCGTGCTGCAGCAGTTCGACGGCGAGCCGATGATGGGTGTGCGCCGGCGTGGTGACATGCACGATGTCCGGCCGCACTTCCTGGAGCATGCGGCGATGATCGTTGTAGATGGCTTCGATGCCGAACCTCGCGCCGGCCTGGTAGGCCAGGTCGCGGTGCAGGTCGCATACGGCGACCGCGCGCGCGCAGCGGAGCTTGGCGATCTCCTGCAGATGGGCATCGGCGATCTGCCCGCAGCCGATCAGAGCGATGCGCAATGGTTGCTGGAGCGGCTGCATGTCGGCGCTCAAATGAACCGGGGGCTGACGCCGCCCGGCTCGCCTGAAGGGATGAATTCTGCGTAAAGTGCTTCGTATTCGCGGACCATGCGGGTGACGTCGAAGTCGCGTTCAACCCTGGCTCGTCCGATCTGTCCCATGGCGGTCCACTCGGACTGGTCGCGGCACATCGCCACCAGACCGGCCGCCAGCGCCTCGGGATTCTCGGCCGGCACGAGCCGTCCGGAGACCCCCTCTTCGATGACTTCGGCGTTGCCGCCGACCCGCGTCGCGAGGACCGGAAGTCCGACCGCCATCGCTTCCAGCAGCGTGAGGGAAATCCCCTCCGTGCGGGACGATGAGACGTAGAAACCTACGTCACGCAGCAACGCGTGCACGTCGGATCGCTCGCCGAGGAACTCGACCCGCCCCTGCAGGTTGAGCGAGTGCGACAATTGCTCCAGAGCGGCCCGTTCACGGCCATCCCCGATGATCCTGACCCGCAAATCCGGCACATCCCGAACTGCGAGCGCCGTCCCGCGAAGCAGATTGGCGAAGTCCTTCTCGGGGGAGAGCCGTCCGACGGCAACGGCGACCGGCGCCGATTTCGGTCCGGCGTACTCAAATCGCGAGGTGTCGATGCCGTTCCAGATTGTCCGCATGCGCCCGCGAGACCACCAGTCCTGTGCGGCACACAGCCGGGTGGCGTCCTGAGAGACGCCGATCACGGCATCCGCCCGCAGGTTGGCGAGGACAAACTGCGCTCGCGCCTTCCATCCTGCGCCGCAACCCCGGCCATGCTGCGTGTTGACCAAAACCGGACAGCGTGCGAACGCGGCCGCCCGCGACCCGTAGTAATGCGCGTACGTGTTGTGCGTGTGCACAACTTGCACATCATGTTTGACCATCAGAGATCGCAGTTGCTGCAGCGCCCTGCGCTTGCCCAGCCCGGCGATGTTGAGCGCGTGAACCGGCCAGCCGAGGTTTTCGATCTCTGTGGCGGGCGGTCCCGCGTCCTGCAGCGCGACAAACACTGGCGCGAATCGATCCCGATCGTGACGTTTCGCGAACTCGACCAGCAGGCGTTCCAGCCCGCCGGTCTTCAGGTGCATGCTGACGTGACACACCCGCACCGGCCGCGCACACGGACTCGCCGCGGTTCTCTGATCCGCACCGTCCGCCGCTGGCGGCTTCGCAATCATCGCATTCATTCGCCCGCCTCCCCACTGCTCACTGCCGCCGACTTGCGCTCCCGCGCCGCGGCCAGCGCGCGTTTGACCTGCCGCAGTCCGGCGAGGGTCCGATTCTTGAGGTTCGGCCGCCGCCAGGTGGCCCAGATCAGGTTGCGGGAGGCGTTCGCCAGGTTCTCCTTGTGCCGCTTGTCTCCCACGAGGAAGTCGTACGCGCGATGGCCGTTCGCCAGGGCGCGCTCCATCGCCAGGTAGTGCGTGACGATTCCCGGGCTGGGGGTCTGATCGAACGGCGCGAATCCGGACAGGTAGTCCAGCAGCCGGCCGCGATCGACGAGCAGCATCAGGCAGCCGATGGTCAGTGCCTGGCTGCGGACACGCAGCAGGACGACCCGCTCCTCGGGGAGGAGTCGCGTGATGAGTTCCCGCTGAAAAGCGAGGAACCGCGTGCTGGCGAAAGCACCCGGCTGGCCTGCGGCGCGCCACCGCGCCTGATGCAGTTCGAGGAGTTCGGTGAAGATGTCGTCGGCTTCGTCGAGCGACGCGGCCGCAGTCACTTCGACGTCGCCCGTCTTGCGCAGTGCTCGTCGCAGCGACGACCGCGTGCTGCCGCCGAGCGCGTCCATCACGCTGGTGCCGCGTTCGCGAATGGCCTGCAGATCGCAGTACCGGCTGGCACGCAGCGTAAGTTCGACATCCGGCAGGTCGGCCAACAGCTCGCGCGCCGAGGTCTCATCGAATCCGTCGAGGCGGATTTCGTCGGCCCCGCGCGATCCCGTGGCGAGTTCCATCAGCCGAGCGGCGAATTCCGCCCGGCAACTGTCGTCGCAGAGCAGATCGTTGTACTCGACGCACACGCTGTCCCTGGCGCCCTCGCCGGCTGTGCCGATGTGACAGGTCGCGAGGCGGAACGGACCGACGTGCTCGGCCCTGCTCCGGCTGAGCAGCGCGAGGCCGCAGATGCGTCCGGCGCGTTCGGCGATGGCGACGCGGACGTCGACCATGTCGCCATAAATGCCCACCCAGGACGCGGTCCAGCCGCTCGAGACCGCCAGGGGAACGTCGCCGAGACGGCGTTCCAGGTCCCGCCATTGCGCATGGAGCAGTTCGCTCCACGGTTCAATCCGAAGAGTAAGTGCGTGATCGAATGCAGTTCGCGTCCGGCCGATTGGCGAATGAACGTCCAATTGACCAAGCGGCTCGGCGGGAGCCTCGCCCTCCCGCGTGATTGCATTGAGCATATTCGTCATGCCAGCACCTCTGCGGGGTGGTGCTCCGTTGGCTGAGTCGTTCGCAGCGCCTGCCGTTGCCACGTTTCGATGACCAATGCGCAGGCGACGAGCACCGCTCCGCCGCCGGCCGTCACAGCGAGTATTGCCGGCCAGCCATTCGGCAGGTTCAATCGTGACACCGCTTCGCAATACGCCCACAACAGGGCCAGCGGCAGGCAGACCGGGCCGATCACCCGTCGCAGCAGCGGCAGCACGGGGATTTCCAGTGCCCGCAGGCCGTACGGCAGCAGCAGGCCGAGGTCGATCAGCAGCATCGGGACCAGCGTGCCCCAGGCAACGCCGACAATTCCGACAGCGCGGATCAGCACGAGCGACAGTCCGAGGTTAACGGCCGCCTGGAACAGATCGAGCAGCGCCTGCA
>JAEUIG010000227.1 GCA_016795125.1 Planctomycetaceae bacterium
TGACATCCTGACCGACGAAGGGGCGATGCTTCCCGGATCGATGGGGCTGCTGCCGTCGGCCTCGATCGGCGATTCCGGACCGGGACTCTATGAGCCGATCCACGGCTCCGCGCCGGACATCGCCGGCAAGGGAATCGCCAATCCCCTGGCGACGATCCTGGCGTGCGCCATGCTGCTGCGACACTCGCTGCAACTGGAGACCGAAGCGGCCGCCATCGAGCGGGCCGTCGAGCAGGTGCTCGACGCCGGTCATCGCACCAAAGACCTGGTGCAGCAGGGCGAGTCGCACATCGGCACCCAGGAAATCGGGCGATTGGTGCTCAAAGCCCTGGCGAAGAGCTGAGTGGCCACCATTCCGCCCGTCACACGGTTTCCGCGCACCCCTTGCCCCGGGGCCGGGGACCGCAATTCCCCAATCTCCCGGTTTTTCCGGATTCTGGGACTTCGGTGCTGTATTTTTACCCGCTTATGCGTACGATGATGCGCGTTCCTGCTGAGTGTCTGTCCGCAGCCATCGGCGTGTGGGCCTCAGTCGACGTCGGAGCGTTCTGTTTTCAGGGCGAGTTCGTTGTTGATCTGTGGTCTCGCCCGGTGAGCGGCTGCCTGCTGTGCAGCCTGGCGGTCAGTCCTCCTCGGCGGGGACCTCGGCGGCAGCAGCCGGCAATGAGTCATCGCGAGTAGCTTTCCGCGTGGGAGAGTGCGTGGATTGATCCATCCGGCCGCGTCGCAGATTTTTTAGGATTGAACGGTATGGCAGAGGGCAGAATCAAGAAGTTGACTGACAAGGGCTTCGGGTTCATCGACGTGGGACAGGGCTCCGACCTGTTCTTCCATATGTCGAATCTCGAAGGGGTGCGTTTCGAGGACTTGCGGGAGGGCCAGCGCGTCTCCTTCAACTCCGGACAGGGACCCAAGGGGCCCCGCGCGGAAAACGTCCGGCCGCTCTAATCCGGTCGAACGAAATCAACGACAGGCCGGCGGTCCACCGCCGGCCTGTTTTATTTCACGTGGCGACCTGTCGCAGTTCCGTCCGCCGCAGCCCGCACAAACCACCTGAACTGCTCGATTCATCTCCCTCCCGACGGCCGGTCCGGTTCCGGACCGCAGCGCATTGATGACCTGACTGCCCCCCGGGTAGCATTCATCCAACCCCCTTGGCGTTCCGACAACGCCTTGCGAGCGCGACGCCAGTCCCAGACGCGCGTCACCGTCCGCCGCTCTTAACTCCGATCCTGACTCATGCCGCTGCAAGCGACGCTGATTACTGATACCGACGAACCGGTCGAAGAGTGGCAGTCCCCCGTTCCGCCCGCCGACCTCCGGCGACTCTCCGAACTGCAGCCGTGGCGCAGCCTCGCGCACGTCGCCCGCGAATGGCTGCTGATTGCCGCCCCGATCCCGGCCGTCCTCGCCCTTTGGCAGTGGAACCCCATCGCCGGCGGCGTCGCCTATGTGGCGGCCGTGATCTGGATCGGCGCCCGACAGCACGCCCTCGCCATCCTGATGCACGAAGCGGCGCACTACCGCCTGCTGCCGAATCGCAACCTCAACGACTTCTTCGGCGAACTGCTCCTGGGATGGCCGCTGCTGATCTCCATGCGCGCCTACCGGTGGCTCCACTTCGCACATCACCGGTCACCCAACACGCACGACGACCCCGACTGGATGCTGCGGCTCAATCGCGACTGGGCGTTTCCAAAGACGCGCGGCGAACTCTTCACCGTGCTGTTGCGCGACCTGCTGGCTCTCAACCTGCGCGACCAGCTCGAATTCTTCGGCCGCTATGCCTACGCACGCGGCCGCAAGAAAACCTGGCTCGATGCGCTCGCCGCGGTCTTCTTCATCAGCCTCTGGTCCTCGCTGTTCTACTTCCAGCTGTGGATTCCGTTCCTGCTGTTCTGGATCGTCCCGATGATGACCTGGCTCAAGGTCGCGCTCCGCATGCGCACCATCGGCGAACACTACGGCGTCGAGTACGACCACATGCTGCGGCAGACCCGCACAACCTATCCCAACCTCATCGAGCGGCTGTTGATCGCCCCCCTGAACATCGGCTACCACCTGGACCACCACCTGTATCCGAGCGTGCCGTTCTACCATCTGCCGGAACTGCACCGCGAACTCCAGAAGCACGATGCGTTTCGATCGCAGGCGCACATCACCCGGACCTACCGGGCCGTCGTCGATGAGTGCACGCACTGCATCCCAACCCCGATCGACGCCCCCCACTGAGCCTCGGGCGTCGCTGGCGTGCCACTGGCTCCGCCAGTGCGAATCAACCGGCGGAGATTGCACCGGCTGGGTGGCACGCCCTGGCAAGGGCGTGGCGAACGTAGTTGACGCTCGCCACGTGCATCCCGTTGGGCTGGATGTGCTACCCGGACAGGGTCGCCGTCGCGCGGCGCTCTGCGCTAGCGCATCGGGCAACGGCCACCGGCGCATGGAGAGGCGGCCGCATCGGCTGCATACATCCGACCGCCGCGATAGACGAACGCTCGCCCGCCGCCGCGATACACCTGACCCTCCACGGGCGACCCGCCACCCAGGTTGCTCCAGGTGATTCCGTCCACCACCCACTGCGCGGACCCGCCCGAAATCCGCACCGGATGGCCTGTCGCCGAACGCCCGTCCCCCGCTGAAACCTCCGCCCCGGGTTCGATCTGGCCCGCGTGCTGCATCCCGTGCAGCAGAGACAACTCCTCCGTACTGAGGCCGGCCAGCTGCGACTCCGACCAACCGTGGTCGCGAAGCATGTGCGTCGTGATCGTCATGCCCCGGACGCCAACGATCCCGCCGCCCCGCGCGCGATAAGCGGCGATCCGGTCCCGCAATGAGGGATTCAGGATTCGGGATTCAGGATTCAGGGACGCGGGAGGAGCAGAATCGTGGACGATGCCGTCCTCCGACATCTGATTTCTGACCTCCGACGTCCGATCTCCGACCTCCGGAAATGGACCACGCGTCGCCATCATCGGCAGCCCGTCCGGGAACGGTCCTGCATGCACCGCCGCGCCGAGAGCCAGACACACGATGCCCGTGAGCAGCATCGTTCGCAGCGCCGGCAGTGCATGCGCGCTGGCGATTGTCTCGTCCAGTTCCGCATCAGTCGCCTGGCGACCCTGTTCCAGCAGCGCGTTCGTGAGGTCGACGGGATTCCCGCCGTACCCCGAGGATTTGACGGCGCGGTACGTCGCCACCTTCGCTTCCACGGCGCTCTCGCGTATCGCCCGCCGGGCATTGCCGAACGGACACTGCTGAATGAACTGCAACACCATCGACATGATCTGCATAATGACGCCGAAGTCGACGGCCGCATTCGGCTGCACCTGTCCAACGGCCTGGGTGACGCGGTGTTCGAGTGGGGACATGCAGGACTCCTGTGGTGTTGAGTGTTGAGTGGTGAGTGGTGAGTGGTGAGTGGTGACGAGGAGTAGATGACCGATGTTGCGATCCCTTTGCCCCTCTGCCTCTTTGTCCCTAGGCGGAAGCCACCGCCCGCGGCGGAAACAACGGCACGCACAGCTCGCGCCCGCGATCCGAGGTCAGGCACTGCTTGACCCACATCTCCGGTCCGTGCGGATCAACGGGCACCGGCTCACCGCCGAACCAGCGGTTGAGAATCGGCGCCGACGGATCGCCAATCCACGAAACCGGCAGGCCCGGCACGATCGACGGATTCATCACGCCTCCCTGCGAATGCGAGAGGCCCATGTTGTGGCCCAGCTCATGCTTCACCAGCGACGTCCATTCGCGAATGACATTCGACGGGTGATAGCCCGGTTCGAACTTCGCCCAGATCGACGTGCTGCACCGCTGCCCCTGCCCCACGATCGCCAGGCCGATCGTCGATCCGGCCAGCGGTTCGAAGCTGACCTGAATGTTCGCCGCCCGATCGCCGTCCTCGCGGATCAGCTTGAGGCCGATCTCCGCGTACGCCGCGGCGACGTTGTTCCACACGGCGCCAAACACCGGTTGCAGGAAGGCCGGCATCCCCGCCGGCTTGACGTTCACCGTGATCGCGTGATGCTGCGGCAACTGCGGCCGACAACCCGCCGGCCACGATCCGCCGCCCGTCGCCGCATCGACTGCCGCCGCGAAATCCGGACAGCCACAGCGTTCAATCGTGAACAACTCCCGCGTGGCCGGTCCGACCTCGCCGTCGTACACCGGCAATCGGCCATGATGCATCGCCGCCAGAGGCTCCAGCGACACGGCCATGAACTCCTGGTACGACCGGGCCGCAGCCTTTACGACTGCATCGCCGAACCGCAACCGATCGATGTCCCCTGGCGCGACGTTCCACGTCTCCGCATGCGCCGGATTGCGGAAGTGCCCAAGGTCCCACAGCAGTTGAATGATCTGTCGTTCGGTCACTGGACGAGAGGGGCAAAGGGACAAAGGAACAGAGGTGCAAAGGGGCCAACGCACCGGCTTGTCGTGACCCGATCGGCTGTCAGCCGTCACTCACGGAATTGCCCATCGCAAGTCGGTTCTCGCGGTCGAGTCGCCCCGGAGGGGCGAAGGTTTGTAGCCACGGGTGGAGCACCGTTCGCCGACAGGCGGACGGTGCGGAACCCGTGGAAAGCGGCCTCGCAAATGGCACTAAACCGATGTCAAAAGCGAGCCGGGAATCAGGAGCAGCACACACAGTCATAGGCTTCATGGAATCCCGAATCCTGAATCCTCGTTCAGTCGCTGATCCCTTGCGCGATGCTGACGAGCGCAGCGGCATACTGCTCCTTCGTCGCGCCCTGGCGCTTGAGCGCGTCAAGCGCCGCATTGGCCGACGTCGAGAACGACGCCCACGCCGGAGCGTCGACGCCGATCGACCACGCCAGCCCCATCCCCAGGAACAGCTCCATTTCATCGATGCTCCTCAGCGACGCCGACGAGCCAATCTCACGCAAAGTCTGCGCGACGTCCGACCGGCGGCCGCGAGCCGCTTCCGGAACCGTCATCAGCCATTGCCGTGCCGGAACCGACAGGTCGGAAGACGGCGGCGCCGGCAAGGTGACCACGGGCGGCGGAACGACGGGCGGCTGGCCGACCGGTGGGAGTGTCGCGACCGACGAGACGACCACGACGTGCCGCACGATCTCAATGTCGGAAGGAGACGTGACGGCCGCAGGGACGATCACCGCCAGGAACTCGAACCGGCCGACGACGGCCGTCGAGACGGTTAATCCGTCCTGGCACTCGCGGGCCAGTTGCCCTTCCCCGATCGGCCCGCACCACTTGACGACTTTCCCAGCCAGTGGCTGCCCGTCGTCGCGAACCGTCAATCGCAGCAGCGGCGGGTTGCCCTGCGCGACCCGGGTGTCGCCGTCAGACTTCTCGGCGATCTGAGGTCCGACAATCTCCGCCGCCGGCGCGCTCAGCGAGCACACCACGAGTGCCATCGATGCCGCGACGACCGTCCCGCATCCCGCCTTCATCGGCCCTGCTCCCTGCTGAGTTCCGGCTGTCACTGCGGCCCGCATCCCAGCGCACACAGTTGCGCCATAGCGAAGCCCACATCCGTCGGCTATCGTCGCGCAGCAATCGCAGTCGACGCCCCATCGCCGCTTGCGGTTTCGCACCACCAAATCTGGCCAGACGACATGATCCGCCTCGTAGAACGCCCGACGATCGTCGCCGCCGCCGGCGACAAGCCGAAGCAGATCGAGGAATTTGTCGGCCGTGTGAACACCGGAGATGCGCGGCTGAGCGTGGCGCGCATGCGGTCCCCCGCCGGCTGGCGCGAGCCGGGACAGCGACCCGAGTTTCTGGAAGTGACCGCTGTGCTCCGCGGCGAAGTGCACGTCGAGCACGCACACGGCGTCACCGTCGTCCGCGCCGGTCAGGCGATCGTGACGGATCCCGGCGAGTGGATTCGCTACGGCACGCCGGGCGCCGAGGGAGCCGAGTACATCGCGGTCTGTGTCCCCGCGTTTTCACCGGGCATCGTGCATCGCGACGAATCGCCGACGGCCCCGCCCGGACCCGGAACGCGGCCTCCACGGTTCATCGAGCGACCAACGACAGTCCCAGGCGGCGGCAACCAGCCCATCCGCATCGACGAGTTCGTGGGCCGGATCAACTCCGGCGACGAGCGCCTCAGCGTCGCGCGGCTCATCTGTCCCGCCGGCTGGATCGAACCCGCACAGCGACCAGGCTTTCTGGAAGTCACCCTGGTTCTGTCGGGCCAGCTGCTGCTGACGCACGACAACGGCACAGCGGCCGTAAACGACAGCCAGGCCATCGTGACAGAAGCCGGAGCACGCGTGCAATACGCAACCCCCGCCGATCAGCCGGCGGACTACATCGCAGTTTGCCTGCCGGCGTTCACCATGGAAGGGGCCCGGCGGGAACCCGGGTGAGTAGCTGTCAAACGGACTCGAGACTTGCGCCGCGTGACGTCTCCCTTCAGCCTCGAAGAGTCGCAGAAAACGCACCAGCCCCAAAGGGGCGGCACCCAACGATGCCGCAGCGCATGAGTTTCAATCGCCTGCTCATAACGTCTGTGTTTCTCGGGACCGCCATGTCACTCATCAACTCTGCGCCGGCGGTAGAACCAGGCGACTCCGACGCGTCGACCGCGCTGCACGCCTTGTTCGACGCCGAATGGCAACGGACGTTGCGCGAACATCCGACCTTTGCCTCGGAACTGGGAGACCTGCGGTACAACGACCTGTGGGACGATGCGAGCGTGGGCGCCATCGAACGCTCGCATCAGGCCGATCGCGCGGCGCTGGACCGGCTGGACCAGATCG
>JAEUIG010000258.1 GCA_016795125.1 Planctomycetaceae bacterium
GCGCGACCGGGATGAGAAACAATGCGAACAGCACGCACAGCCGCAGTTGCGGCGCCGCATCGAACAGCGGCCCCCCCGCGCGCTCTGGACGCGTCAGGTCATGAAAGGGGCTGTTCCGCATGGCTTTGGCGATCGAACAGCTGGATGGGAGGGCGACGCTCCTGCGGAGCCGCTACTCAGAATGACTGCCAGTTCATTTTCGGCTCGGCGGGAGCCTCGCCCTCCCAGCTCAAGCACTCCGTGGTTCAACTCGACCGCGGCGCACCAGTCCGTTCGCCTGCGCGGCGTACATCAGCGTCCGGCCGCCGATGATGATCAGGAGCCCGCAGAGACCCGTGGCGGCCGCGGCGCCCGCGGCGACCATGGCAACGTGCTTGATGTCCATGGTCTCGTCGATCAGCAGCTGCCGTCCGAAAGCGACCGACAGAATCACGACGGCCGTGACGATCATGGTCAGCACTCCGTACGCTGCCAGCGATTGCCCGAGCCAGCGATCCCGGCAGATGGCCGCCCCCCAGACCGCCATGCTGAGGGCGATGAGGTGCAGTCCCAGCGGCGCTGCAGAAACTGCATCGCACATCAACCCGATGGCAGCCCCCCAGCCGGCGGCTTCCGTCGCAGGCAGTCGCCACATGGGCAGGCTGGCGACCAGGATCAGCCAGCAGATCTGCAGGTTGTGCGACGTCTCGGTGAGTGACGTCTCGGCGACAGCCGCGACGTACACGCCAATCGCCAGTGCGGCTCGAAACCACATAGTCTGCTCCGTGCTTGTTCGTCGTATTTCAATTCTGTGCCGGTCCGCCCATTCGTAATCGTCGAGATTCGACACAAAGTCACAGAGACGCCGAGACGCACAAAGAGAAAGTCGAATTGAATCGATCAATCATTGCTCGACCGGCGATCGAGCACAAATCTGCTTCAACCGGCGCCATTGCCGGCCCCTCGCCTGCATTTTCTTGGTGCGTCTTTGTGGCTTTGTGACTTTGCGTCGAACCTGACATCGACGGATAGTCGGACCACTATTGGACCGCTGTTGCTGCAGCATTGGTCGCCAGCGGCGACGCCGCCGCCGGGTCGCCGATGCGTTCGGGATTCAACGACACCTGCAGGATCTGCACGACGTTGAGCGTCGCGGCGTCGAACGCCGGCGCGACGCGGATCGACCAGTCGTCGGCGCCCGGCGGACAATCCGCTTCCACCACTCGGCCAAAGTAGAACGGTCCCGTCGGATCAGCGTCCTGCTGGCGGCTGTACACAAAGTCGCCGATCGACACGGCGGCGCTGTTCGGCACGAGTTCGATGACGCACGATCCATCGCCATTGCCCCGCAGGACGCCCGTAGCGGCCTGCACCGGACCGTCGCGCGAGTCGCGCACCAGCTGCACGTTGTTGCGATAGGCCGGATCGGTGATGAGTTGCAGCGTGCTCGTCCAGCGGCCGGCTTGCCGGATCGTTCCGACGACGACCTGACCACTGATGGCCGGATGACCGGCTTCGATGCCGTCGTCGGCGCCGCGATCCAGATGCAGGCCGTCATCGGCCAGGACGAGATCGTCCACCACGACCGCCGATGTCGTTCCTCGATTGAGCATGCGCGCAAACCGGTTGCGAAGCACGTCTGGCTCGCGTCCGAGAATCGTGGCCGGCACGACATCGGCGACCAGCAGCGGATCACCCGCGTCGCTTTCGGCAGACGCCTGCTGAATGCCTCCAAGCTGCGCCGCACGGTCCTGTTGAGTGTGCGCCCGTAGCAGCGCGACCTCTTCACGCAACTTGAGCAGCTCGTTATCGGCGGGGGCTGCCCGAAACCGCGCCAGCAGTTTCTCCCCCTGTTCCGAGACCGTCACCGCGGCGGTGCGACCGGGGCGGAGCGCGTCGGCCACCGCCGTCCTCAGCGGTTCACTGAACCGGCCGGGAACAGTCAAGCCGGCGGCGGCCGTTCCCCAGATGCCGATCAGCAGGACCAGTTGTGGCTTCAAGCGTGGAAGTCGGTTCATGACGCGCCCTGTGCGAAACTTGAGCGGCGGACCAGGACGGCCGGCCGCGGCGGTGGCTTCGGTCAGATGGGCGGAAAAGTCCGCCCGGGGCTGTTCACTCGTCGGATTCAAAACTGTCACGCCATTGACGGAAGTGTTCGAGGCAGATCGCCGATCCGCGGGCCACCGTCGTCAGCGGATCCTCCGCAATGCGGACCGCGATGCCGAGCTGCTCACGCAGCAAGGCGTCGACGCCGCGGAGGAGTGCGCCGCCGCCGGTGAGTACCAGTCCCGTGTCGGACAGGTCGGCGACCAGTTCGGGATGGCACTGCTCGATCGCCTGCTTGATGCAGTTGAGGATCGCTTCCAGCGGTGCGTGCAGCGCCTCGCGAACTTCTTCGCTGGTGATCGTGGAGCGCCGCGGAATGCCGCTGATGGTGTCCAGTCCCCGGACTTCGGCGGTGAGTTCCGTTTCGAGCGGGAACGCACTGCCGATCGTCAGCTTCAGCTGCTCTGCCGAGGGAGCACCGATCCGCATGGAGAACCGCTGCCGCACGTATTCGATGATCGCCTGGTCCATCGCATCGCCGGCGACGCGGACCGATTTTGCCGCGACGACGCCCCCGAGGCTGAGGATCGCCACGTCGGTCGTGCCGCCGCCGATGTCGCAGATCATGTTGGCCAGCGGCTCGGAAATCGGCAGTCCGGCGCCGATGCTCGCCGCCTTCGATTCTTCGATCAGGTAGACCTGCCCGGCGCCCGCCCGCTCGGCGCTGTTGTACACGGCGCGCTTTTCGACCGGAGTGATGCCGCCGGGGACGGCAATCAACGTGCGCGGCCGCATACGCCGGCCGTCGCGTGTCGCCTTCCGCAGGAAGTACGACAGCATGGCTTCACACAGTTCGAAATCGGTGATGACACCGTCCTTGAGCGGACGCACGGCCATGATGGAATCGGGTGTGCGTCCGACCATCTGGCGGGCGAGCTTGCCGACGGCGGTGCCGCGGCCGAGGACGCGACGCGTCCCTTTCTGCAGCGCGACGACCGACGGCTCATTGACGACAATGCCCTCGCCGTTCACGGCCACGAGTGTGTTGGCCGTGCCCAGGTCGATGGCCACGTCTGGCCGAATCCATTGGCGAAAACTGCGGAGCATCCTTGCCCGGTCGAGTTTGTGATCGCACTCCGTTGCCCGGACGGGGGCCTGTCGGCACGAACGCCCCCCATTCCGGCACGAGTGGACCGGCCGTTTTTACCGCAGCGCAAGCTATTGCTGCAATAGGGGTTTGAGACTTGCCCCTGGCTCCGACCCAGAGGGGCGACGGAATGTAGCCGGGGGTGGAGCGGAGCGAGCCGTAAGGCGAGCGGAGTGGAACCCCCGGTCCCCTTCGCGAAGGGGACCCGCCCCGGAGGGGCGGCAGAAAACCTCGTCAGCTCGCATCGCGTTGTCGGCACGAGAGAATCTGCGCAAGAGCCCCGTGGCTCTCGACGCTTCTCTCTGACCTCACACTCACACCAGCTCGCTGATCACCCCGCCGTGGTCGATCGCGGGGATCGGCCGGCCGGCCGGATTGAGGAAGGCGATGTCCGGGGAGATGCCGAGGACCTGGAAGATGGTGTGGTGCAGGTCGCCGGGGCGGAGCGGACGCTCGGCCGGATGTTCTCCCAGCCGGTTGGTGGCGCCGACGACCTGGCCTCCCTTGAGTCCGCCCCCGGCCATCAGGACGGAGAGGGCCGAACCCCAGTGATCGCGGCCGGGCGTGCCCTTGCTCAATGGCGGGCCGCCGTTGCCGCCGTCGTTCATACGCGGGGTACGGCTGAACTCTCCGCACAGCATCACGAGCGTCGAATCCAGCAGACCCCGCTCGTTGAGGTCGGTCAGTAGTCCGTGCACGAGGCGATCGACACGCGGTAGGTACGATTGCATCGCGCTCCCATGATCCCAGTGCGTGTCCCACCCGCCGAGGTGGCAGGTGACAATGGTCGAACCAGCTTCCACCAGCCGCCGCGCCAAGAGCACGCTCTGGCCCCAGCTGTTCCGGCCGTAGCGCTCACGCATCTCCGGTGACTCAAGCGAGATATTGAACGCTTCCCGCGCATTGGAACCGGTGACGAGATCGAACGCCTGTTGATCGAACTGGTCGATGGCGTCCGCCAGCCCGGGCTTGTCGAGCTGGCGACGGGCGTGGTCGAGCGTGGCGTTCAGCGAACGGCGATCGCTGAGCCGGTCCAGTGTCAGCCCGGTGACCGGACTCATGTTGGTGACCTGGAAATTGTCAGCGTTCGGATCGCCTTCGGTCTCGAACGGGTTCTGTTCGACGCCGAGGTAATGGCCGCCGAAGTAACCGGGCCGCAGTCCGATGCTCATCGCGTACGGCACGCAGACGTTGGCCGGCATCCCGGGCTTGCGCGGGCCGAGCACCTTGCCCGCGATGCTGCCGAAGTACGGATACTGCTGTTCGGTGTTCGCGCCGCTGGCGCCGCCGCGTCCGGTCAGCATCCAGTGGCCGCCGGTAAAGTGATCGCCCGTGTCGTGATGCACCGACCGGACGATTGAGAACAAGTGGCCGATCTGCGCCTGCAGCGGGAACAACTCGGTGACGTCCATCCCGCTGACGTTCGTCGCGATGGGGCTCCAGATGCCGCGGTACTCGGAAGGTGCGTTCGGCTTGGGGTCGTACGTATCGTGATGGCTGGGTCCGCCGTCCAGCCAGATGAGAATCATCGACGTCTGTTTGCTGCTGGTTTCCGCAGCAGCACGACCACGCAGCACGTCCCCCAGACCCAGCGCGCCCATGCCGGCCAGTCCGACCTGGACGAACGAACGGCGCGATATGCCATCGCAATATCGGGGCGTCTGGCCGAGCGGAATTCGAAGCATCAGGTCATCCTCATCCTGAGGGAAATTGGCTACAGATAAAGACTACCTTATGGATCGGTGGTGGGGGACGTCAATCGTTCTCGGCGGGAACCACCCCAGGGATTCAGAGAATCCTCGGCGGACGGCACGTCCGGACCTAACGGAAGGAACCTGGCTGATCGTACTTGGACGCAACGTAAGCGGTGCTCCCGTTGCCGCTGTACATTAGAAAGTTACTGGCCAGGCACGCGGTGATGGCCGCAGCCCGAGAGGATCATGTCCGAACCAATCGCTGACAAGCCGAAGCCGCGTCGCCGGACCGTCAAACGACTCCTGATTGCGATTCTCTCGCTCGGGCTCTTGATCGGAGCCGGTTCAGGGCTCACGCGACCGCGTATCGATCAGCGATTTGTGGGGAGTTGGTCAGGGCAAGTCTTGGGCGCGGAAGCCCCTCCGTTTGTTGTGGAATTCGACGACAACGGCATAGTGACAATAACCCGTTATGGTCAGCCGCAGACGCTACTTTGGAGGATCAACGATGGACGCCTGGAGTTGACACACCAAAGAGCCTTCGTGAGCCGGTTCGGGCGTGCACTCGTCCATTTTTTTCGCGGTTCCGCGTCTATGTCCGATTATTCGTTACGGATCTCCGAAGCCTCCGCAGACGCAATTGTGCTCGATGGCTGTGAGGAAAACGGTAGAACCTGGGGGTGGCATCTGCGGCGTTCCGAAGACGGACCACAAGATGCTCCGTCCTCGCCCACCTCGAAATGACAGCAGCATCGAGAGGGACTCCATTGCTTGTCACGCGTCGCAGTGTCCTCCGGGTGTCGCTCGCCATCTCCATGGCGATCGCCGGCGTTCGTGTCCATGCCGCAGACGGCGCGGGAGAGGCCGGGGTGATCGAAGGAACGATCACCTATCGCGCGGACGCGAAGCGGCCGTGGCGGTACGGGCGGTATTACATCAACGATGCTTCCACGGCTGCGCTGGCCGAGGCCGTGGTCGCGCTGCGGGGTAAGCGACTCGCTGAAGCGGCCGGGCCGGCGGAGCCGGCAACGGTCACGATCGACCAGAAGAATTTTCAGTTCGTCCCGGAGACGGTCGTCGTGCGGACCGGCGACTCGGTGACGTTCACGAACAGCGACGACGCCCAGCACAACGTCCGGGCCTCCGGCCGGATCGCCGACTTCAACGTAACCGTGGGGCGCGGCCAGAGTCATACGGTCGTGTGCGACAAAGCGGGGGGCGCGAAGGACCCGATCCAGGTGGGCTGCATCTTTCACAGCAGCATGCGCGCGTGGGTGTTCGTGTTCGATCACCCGTATTTCCAGCTCACCGGGGAGGACGGAAAGTTCCGGCTGGAGAACATCCCGCCGGGCAAGTATGACCTGGAGGTGCGGCATCCGGCGGGCGACCTGCAACGGCGCACGGAGGTGGAAGTCCGCCCGGGCGAGACGCTCCAGGTTGACATCGCGGTGTCGCCGGACGACAAAGACTGAGCCTTCCTTCAGCAGGAGATTACGGATGCTACCGGCGATGACGACGCGGCGCGACGTGCTCAAAACGGGAATCAGTTCCGTGGCAGCGGGGCTGGCGATGCTGTCGCTGCCCGAATTCGTGTTCCCCGGCCAAACGGATGACGAAGTCCTGGTCCCGTTTGAAAACGTGCCGCGCAGCAAGCCGGAAAGCCTCGACTGGGAAACGCTGACCGAATGGCTCACGCCGCAGGACCAGGTGTTCAGCGTGCAGCATTATGACGTGCCGGAAGTGAATCCCGCCGACTTCGTGCTGGAACTGGGCGGACTCGTCGATCGGCCGCGGCGGTTCACGCTCGACGAAATCAAGGCGCTGCCGCGCGAGGATCAGTTCATGACGCTCGAGTGCTCGGGCAACGGCTCGTCGCCGGGGTTCTCGAACGCCGTCTACAACAGCCGCTGGACCGGAACCCGGCTCGCGCCGCTGCTGGAGCAGTGCGGAGTACAGGACGGCGCCATTGAAGTCGTGTTCTTCTGCCACGACCGGAAGACCGAAACGCTGCGCCCGGGAACTCCGCGGGAATTGTCGGTTGAGGTGCCGTTCGGCCGCAGCCTGTCGCTGGAAGATGCCCGCAGCCTCAATCCGCTGCTGGCCTACGAACGAAATGGCGAACCGCTGGCCGTCAGAAACGGCGCGCCGCTGCGCCTGATCGTCCCGGGCTGGTACGGCATCGCCAACGTGAAATGGCTGCGTCGCATAGAAGTCTGGGATCGGCGGTACATGGGGCGCTACATGGGACGCGACTACGTCACCGTCCGTGGCGAACGTCACGGAGACGACGTTGAGTTCGTCGAGCGGTCCGTGACCCGGATGAACCTGAAGTCGGCCATCGCCCGCGTGACCCGCCGCGCCACCGCGGACGGCAACGTGCCGCTGAAGGTCTACGGAGCGGTCTGGGGAGACGGGACGCCGATCACCAAAGTCGAAGTGCAGGTCGACGGCGGCGAGTGGCGCGAAGCCACGCTCGATGCGGCTCCGCTGGAGCCGTTCAGCTGGCGTTTCTTCTCGCTGGACGTCGGCGCGCTGCCGCCGGGCAAGCACACGCTGGTCTCGCGCGGCGTCGATGCGACCGGCCGCATTCAGCCGGCCGCCGAGGACGACGACATCGCGCTCAAGCGGACCTAGTGGGTGGCGTACCTGCTGTGGCCGCGTTAAATCACCATCGAGGCATAGCGTTAACCCTCCCCTCTCCCTCCGGGAGAGGGGCCGGGGGTGTGGGCAAACCACCAGCGTTTTCACCGACCCCAACTAAG
>JAEUIG010000260.1 GCA_016795125.1 Planctomycetaceae bacterium
CGATCTGGCTTCGGCACAGGCGCTCAGCAGCGACCTCGCCCAGCTGCTGGGCGAAGAGCAGATTTACCGCATCGATCACTACCTCGGCAAAGAGACCGTCCAGAACATGCTGCTGTTCCGGTTCGGCAATGCCATTTTCGAGCCGCTGCTGACCCGGACCCATGTCGACAACGTGCAGATTACCGTCGGGGAAACGCAGGGGCTCGAGCGGGGACGCGGCGGCTACTACGACCAGTCCGGTGCGCTCCGCGACGTGCTGCAGAACCACGTTCTGCAGCTGCTCTGCCTGGTGGCGATGGAGCCGCCCTCGATGTTCCAGGCCGAATACATTCGCAACGAAAAGCTGAAGGTGCTGCAGGCGCTGCGTCCCGGCGGCGACGGCCGCGTGGACGACTGGGCGATCGCCGGCCAGTATGCGGCGGCGGCCATCAACGGCCAGCGCGTGAAGGCCTACGTCGATGAAGACCGGGTGGCCCCCGATTCGCGGACGGAAACCTTCGTCGCGATGGAAGTCATGATCGACAACTGGCGGTGGGCCGGCGTGCCGTTCTACCTGCGAACCGGCAAGCGACTGGCGTCGCGGGTCACCGAGGTGTCGGTGCAGTTCAAGCTGCCGCCGCTGCACCTGTTCTCCACGGTCGAGTGCGAAGGCTCGATGTGCGACCTCGTGGAAGCACGGCCGAACAGCCTCGTGTTTCGCATCCAGCCGCAGGAATCGATCTCCCTCGGTTTTGCCGCCAAACGACCGGGCATGCAGTACCAGGTCCAGCCGGTGGACATGGACTTCCACTACAGCGATTCATTCGGCGAGGTGCCGGAAGCCTACGAACGCCTGCTGCTGGATGTGATGCGCGGTGATTCCACGCTGTTCACACGCAGCGACGAACTGGAAGCGGCGTGGAAATTCGTCGATCCAGTACTGGATCGCTGGAAGCAGCCGGATCATCGGCCGGAGCTGTACCCGGCCGGCGGCTGGGGACCGAAGGGCGCGCTGCAGCTGCTCAATCGCAGCGGCCGCGTCTGGCGGAATCCAAAGCCGGAACCGGTGTCAGCGGTGTCTTGAACAGAATCCGGAAGTCCGCGCGACCTTCAGCATCCGACTTCGGATTTCCGACGTCCGTTGCTTCAGGCTCGCACCGCCGTCATCTGCCGGTCCAGCAGTCCCAGGTCCAGGAGATGCTGTTTGATCGATGCGCTCTTCTCGGCGGACAGGGAGCGGAGCGGTTCAGCGAGTCGTCCGCTGCAAACGCCCACGCACTCGAGAGCGCACTTGAGTCCCGTCAGGTAGCCGGACGGGGGATCGCCGACGGAATACAGTTTCGAGGCGAGCCGGAGGACGCGGTGCTGCAGCTTGTGGATGGTAGCGAGGTCGCCTGCCGCAGCGGCGTTGTACAACTCGACATACAGTTCCGGGTACAGGTTGGCCCCGCCGCAGATGCCGCCTCGTCCGCCGACGAGGACCGATTCGGCCAGCAGTTCTTCCGGACCGATGAAGACGTGGAATGACGGGCGTTCCTGGGCCAGCTGCACGATCTGGTTGAAGTACAGCATGTTGCCGGAGCTGTCCTTCAGGCCGGCGATGCGCGGGTGATGCAGCAATTGCCGGACGGTGTCGACGTCAAAGGCCACCTTGCTGTGGCTCGGCATGTTGTAGAGGAACAAGGGCAGCTCGCAATCGGCCGCCAATGCCTCGATGTAGGCCCGCAGGTCGGCCTGATGAATCGGGAAATAGGGAGGCGGGGCGGCGACGATCGCATCGGCCCGCTCCGCGGCGGCGAAACCGGCCAGTTCGATCGAGTCCACGAGGGATGTGTCGGTGATGCCGACCAGGACCTTGATTCGGTGATTGACGATGGCGGTGGCCTGGGAAACCAGTTCCCGCTTGAGCCGTTCGGTCAGGCTGGGCGCTTCTCCCGTGGTCCCGAGCAGGAACACGCCCTGAACGCCGCCGGCGATCACGCGTTCGAGCAGGCGCTCCAGTCCCGGAACGTCGAGCTGATCGCGGCCGGCGAGCGGCGTGACCAAGGGCACAATGATTCCGCGAAACAACGAGGTACTGGGCATGGAACCGGCGGGAACGATCGGCAGATGAACGGGCAGGGGAGCGCACAACGGCGTCACGGAGATATGTCGTCTCGCGTGCGATTCTGCGCAAGTAATTAACGGTTATACGTCATGATCGGACCAAGATACAGGTGTACGGGCGCAATGAGCGATGTGCGCCGCTATGGCCCGTTTATCACCCAGGGTGATACGTTGGCCTTCGATGTCCACCTGTGGTGCCCGCGAAGCGGCCCGCAACGCCCACCGACCCGGTCAATATACCCTACGCAATTCGCGCCGATATTGAAACACTGCCCGGAGCGATAACCAGCAGTGTCCCGACCCGTCCTGACCGGGCCGGGACGAAATCGCAGATCCCGGAAATAAAAAACCCCGGCGTCGTACGACGCCGGGGCCGTTCTGCACCAACGGGGTGCAGAAGCGCGGAGGTACTCATTGCGGCAATGCCAGCGACCATTCCCGTACGCGGGGTCTGGCACGAATGCTGGCGCAATATGGCCGGCAACTTTGGAGGGAAAACTGCGGGTATGGCCGCGGCCTCAACGGACGCGACGGCAGAGTGCCTGAACCGGCAGCCCGTGAAAGTGGTGCGCGCAGCTCACGGCCGTGCCCGCAACGAGACCGTGAGCGCGGCCGCCACAGGGCGCCAGCGCTGGGTGGGCGATGATTATCGGGCGTCCGGCCGCGTCTGATCGATTCGCCAAGGAGTGTTTCGATCGGGCCGGACGAAGCGGAAGATCCTTCCGTTGTGTGAGTCCTGTTGCTCCGCGCGCATCAACGCATCGGATTCAACACTCCAGGCCCCGGGAGGTTTCGCTCTCGATCCAGAAATTTGCGACACACGTCATAATTCGTGACGATCGCAGTCTTTGGAGCAGTTGAGTCCTCATTCAGCAGCCAGGTCCACTCCATATTCCACTAACTGTTGGCGAAACGTCGTCGCATCCGTGAACACCCCCGAGTTCAATCCGCTGCGCCGTCCGGCGGAGACATAATCGGCGATATCGTCCGTGTAGAAACACTCGGGCGGCGTGTATCTTGCGCAATCGATCGCTCTCTGGAAGATGGCCGCTTCCGGCTTCACGGCCCTCACTTCGTACGACAGCACGCAATCGTCAAACTTCCCCAGGACGTCGTAATGTGACTGGATCCACCGGACGTGGACCGAGTTCGTGTTGGACAGCAGCACCAGCCGGAATCCCCGTCGCCGCAATTCGTCGACGATCCGCAGCATCGGTTCGTTCGGGGTGAAGATGTCCCCCAGGGCACGATCGAGCTGGTCCCGATCAAACGTCGCGTCGAGCCTTCGTTCGAGTTCGGCCCGCAATTCCGTTTCCGAGACGTCGCCGCGTTCAAAACGCGTGCCGAGATCGTCGTCGATGAACACCCGCCGGACATCGTCCGCGGATTTCGCGCAGAGCGCGCCGACCTGGGCGAACATCCGCTCGTGCGAAAACAGCAGGAGCACGTTGCCGAGATCGAAGATGAAGGTCTTGAGCATGGCGAGATGGTCGATGGTCAATGGACCATAGTCGATGGAACCTTCTCCATCGACTATTGGTAATCCGCCATCAGCCTTTTCTCACCTCGAATGTAGTGCGACTCGATTCCCTTCGCTGTCGAGAACAATCGCGCGGCGGCCATGCGGGGCGATGGAATGGGCGGGCGTTACCACCGTGCCTCCCTGGGGAATTACGGCGGCGACGGCGTCGTCCAGCCGGCCGTCACAGTTCAGGTAGATGAGCACGCCGTGATCAGATGGCTGATCACCCATGCCGGTGACCAGGCAGCCGCCAATCGCCTGTCCTTCGTGCGGCAGCACACCTAAGGCGAACCCCGGCCCCTCGTGCTTCTGGACCTCGCAGTTCAGGACGGAGTTGTAGAACCGGATTGCGCGATCGAGATCGAGACAGGGGATGTCGAACCAGACGACCTGGCTCTCTGTTGCATGAGCACTCATGGTTGCACCGTTACGCGGCAGAAGGGGCAGTAAGCCGGGATCGTGACGCATCGCCAAGTCTTCCTTCATAACTCGGCGAAGCCATTCCATCCATCCTTGAGTTTCAGGGAGCGCATTGACGATCGGTATGCCGTAGCCAATACCTATCCAGAACATCGAGCACTGACCAAACCAGAAGGAGCGCGCAGCAGCGGAGTTATTCGCAGCGGCCGATTTCAGCGATTCATCGAAAACTGATTGCAACACCTTTTTCTGGTGCGGCGCGGCACACCAGAACCCGATCAGGCATGCCTGTTTTCTCCAGCAGGAGTTCAGTATGCCGAGAAGCGTGTCGAGGTCGATGCGGCCTAATGCCAATCCGCTGCTGTCGTCGGCATAGGTGAACGGATCGATGACGAGTACCAACGAATCGTTCTGCGTAATCCAATCGAGCTTGAACTGAAAGCCGGAACACGCCGGCGTCACCCCGAACTCGGCAAGCGCGGATTCCAAGTCGGCACACGTCTCGTCATTGTGTTCCGTGACTCGGAACTCGACATTGCACTTACCGATTTTCGTCAACAGCATCGCTGCTTGGAGAACGCTTCCCGGATAAAGACCGTTGTGGTGGGATTCGGACCACCAGTCCTTCAGAAAACGCGTGAACCGACTTCCTCCTTGCCGCTCGGACGATTCTGGAATATCGGCAATCTTCACTTGTAGATTCTCGATGTGCGGCCTGCCGCCCGCCTGCTTTCGTGCCTCGTAGATTCCCGCACCAGCGTGCGTCTCCGCATACGTGAGCGAGTGCCACTCGGAGCAATGACTCAGCACTTCCGCGAGCAGCGAGTGTTTTAGCAATTCCCCGTCGTTGGCAGCGTTTTTGTCCTGCGGCATGCCTTCAATCACTTTCGGGATGTCCGGACGCAGGTAAATCGCTATTCCTGGATGAGCACATCGACAAAAACGGCACCGTCCGCAACGATTTCCATCGTGACCCGAGTTCCGACGAGCAACCGCATTCCGACAATCGCATCATTCACACCTTCCAGCACGTGAACTGCCCGTACACCACCGTGCCACATCACGTTGCCGCGGTAGGTGCTGAAAGACGTGCGACTGCCATCACCGAGAATCGCGGTACGGCGGCCACGGTGCGGCCAGGCGAGTCTGTCGAGCAGGTCAGATGGAAGCACCAGTTCGCCGTCAAAGCCCGTGTCAATCAGCGCATCGCATCGCATCGCTGGATGCTCCCATCGTCGGCAACGAGATCAATCGGGACGATCGCTTCAAGATTCGCGTTGACCGATCCAGCGATCATTGTCGATTGTGGCCTCGGCGGACCTGATATGCCGCGTTTCTGCCGACTCGAGTTCCCCAAAAAACGCCTTCAGGGCGGCGGGACGCGAGACGGTCACTGGCTTCCAGATCGCTGTCCGCAATCTCATGGTCGCGCGACACGACGTCGAATACGACGAACCGACCGTATTCGCGAGACTCGATTTCCGGTGTGATCCACCCGCGATAGATCGCCGCACCCAGCGAATCGATCGCTTCGGGGCCAAGCTGTGCAGGGGCAACCATGTTCTGTTCCCGAATGATTCGCGTGCGGAAATCCTCGCACAGCTATTGTAGCTCTCCGTTTCCTCCGTTACCTCCTGTTCAATTCCCTACTCCTCATCGTCCCGCAGTTTCGCCAGGATCGAGTAGTCCTCCAGCGTCGTCGTGTCCTGGCTGGATTCCTTGCCGGCGGCGATGTCGCGCAGCAGGCGGCGCATGATCTTGCCGGAGCGGGTCTTCGGCAGTGCGGTCGTAAACCGGATCTGGTCCGGAGTCGCCAGCGCGCCGATGTGCTTGCGGACGTGGTTGATCAGCGTCTCCTTGTCGGCGTCGCTGCCGCCTTCGGCCTTCGGGATGACGAAGCAGCAGATGCCTTCCCCCTTGATCTCATGCGGGAAGCCGACGACGGCCGCTTCGGCCACGAGCGGGTTGGAGACCAGTGCGGATTCGACTTCCATGGTCGACAGCCGGTGGCCGGACACGTTGAGCACGTCGTCCACGCGGCCCATCACCCAGTAGTAGCCGTCCTGGTCGCGCCGTGCTCCGTCGCCGGCGAAGTAACAACCGTCAATCTTGCTGAAGTAAACGTCGAGGTACCGCTGGTGATCGCCGTACAGCGTGCGGAGCATGCTCGGCCACGACTGCTTCATGACGAGCAGGCCTCCCTGGTTCGGGCCGAGGCTTTCACCTTTCTCGGTGACGATGTCCGGCACGACCCCCGGGAGCGGCCGCGTGCAGGAGCCGGGCTTGGTGGCGGTGATGCCGGGCAGCGGGCTGATCATGATGCCGCCGGTTTCCGTCTGCCACCAGGTGTCGACGATCGGGCACTTCTCCTTGCCGATGACACGGTGATACCACATCCACGCTTCGGGGTTGATCGGCTCGCCGACCGACCCAAGCAGCCGCAGCGACGAGAGGTCGTGCTTGTTCGGCCACTCGTCTCCCCACTTGATAAACGCGCGGATGGCGGTGGGCGCGGTGTAGAAGATGCTGACCTTGTACTTCTCAATCATTTCCCAGAAGCGGCCGTAATCGGGCCAGTTCGGGGCGCCTTCGTACATGACGGTCGTGGCGCCGTTGGCGAGCGGTCCGTAGACGACATAGCTGTGACCGGTCACCCAGCCGATGTCGGCCGTACACCAGTAAGTGTCTTCGTCCTTGAGGTCGAAGACCCAGCGTGAGGTCATGGTCACGCCGAGGAGATAGCCGGCGGTCGTGTGCAGAACGCCCTTCGGTTTGCCTGTCGAACCGGACGTGTAGAGGATGTAGAGCGGGTGTTCGGAATCAACGGCGACGGCCGGGCATTCCGAGTCGGCCCGTTCCATCAGGTCGTGCCACCAGTAGTCGCGATCCGGCTGCATGGTCACGTCCAGGCCGGTGCGGCGGACGACGACCACTTTCTGCACCGACGGAGATCGCGCGAGGCTGTCGTCTACATTCGCTTTGAGGGCGATCTCCTTGCCGCGACGCCAGCCGGCGTCGGCGGTGACGACAACTTTCGACTGTGCGTCGTTGTTGCGATCGGCGATGGCGTCGGCCGAGAAGCCGCCGAAGATGATCGAGTGGGTCGCGCCGATGCGGGCGCAGGCCAGCATGGCGATTGCCAGCTCGGGGATCATCGGCATGTAGAGCGTGACGCGATCGCCGGTCGCGACGCCCAGTCCTTTGAGGACGTTGGCAAACTTGCAGACTTCGCGATACAGCTGCTGATAGGTGAGCGTGCGGGTATCGCCCGGCTCTCCCTCCCAGATGATGGCGGCCTTGTTCTTGCGCCAGGTCTTGAGGTGCCGGTCGAGGCAGTTCACGGACAGGTTCAGCTTGCCCCCGACGAACCACTTGGTGTCGGGCATTTTCCCCTGCATGGCCGACGTGAACGGCTGCGACCACTCCAGTTCCGACTGTGCCAATTCCCCCCAGAAGCCGGCCGGATCGTCCTTCGCCCGATTCCAGAGCTGCTGGTACTGCTCCTCGCTGCTGA
Source organism: Planctomycetaceae bacterium (assembly GCA_016795125.1). Classification (GTDB taxonomy): domain Bacteria; phylum Planctomycetota; class Planctomycetia; order Planctomycetales; family Planctomycetaceae; genus JAEUIG01. The sequence continues at coordinate 7,542 of JAEUIG010000260.1, forward strand.
TATGGGCATTCGTCGCAAATGCAGGCGAGGGCGGGAACTTGCGATCTTCCTGGAGGACCGATTCGATCGAGATGGACGCGGACTTGGACATGAGAGCGCTGCCGTCGGAGGCTTGGTGGGACTAAAGGCTGAGGGTCGCAAGCCCACGGACTGCAGTCCGTGGGCTTCTGCAGCGATGCTACGGCGGACCGGGCGGGGGTTTCAAGCGATTGCTTTGCCAGCGGCGTAGCGACAGAATCGCACGAACAGCATTTGGCAGCGAGTCCGACTCAATCGCCGGCGTTCCTTCTGCTTCAAGGGGCCATTGATGCGCACAATCCCCGAAACCGAACCGATCTTTGCGGCGATTCCCGATTCGCCGGAAGAGCGTTTCGACCTCGTGAAACAGTTCGCGCTGCGGTGGAGCGGAGACCCCGTTGTCCCGCCGCGAGGGATCGCCGAGCGAATCGCGGCTGCGGAAGCCCGGCTGCGAATCAAGCTGCCGCTGACGTTGCAATTGTTTTATGAGAGCGGGCTGCGGGACTGGTTTGCGACACATTGTGACGAGTTATGTCGAGAGGATTGGCAGGAGCTTGATAAGCTGGATTTCGACGAGCGAAGCGGAGATTTGACTTTCTATATCGCCTATATCGGCGTGCCCAAAAGGGGAATCCGACCGAATGACCTGTCGATATCGGATCCGCCCGTGCGGGAGATCAAGGACCGCGGACACTTCGGCGGCAA
>JAEUIG010000324.1 GCA_016795125.1 Planctomycetaceae bacterium
TGGATTGACCTTCAATCATTGTCAGCCGGCGGAATCGCGAAGCGAAACAGCGATTCGCAGCGCCAGATTCACCACGGAGTACACGGAGACCGCGGAGAATAATCAAAGTTTGAACGCTTTTTCTCAGTGTCCTCCGTGTACTCCGTGGTGAACTTCCTTCCTCTGCAGAGGTTGGCGCGGACGACAATCCTCGATGGAGGGAGCATCACAATTGTTGTGCAAGGCTGGGCGACGCTCCTGCGGAGCCGCAGCGAAGAGGGGGCACCGCTGGTGTATCGGCTCGGCGGGAGCCTCGCCCTCCCGGCGCTCTACAGCGACGCCGCAATCATGTTCGACAACCGCGTCAGCTCCGCGCCGCTGCCCATGTCCATCGGCTGAGTCGACAGCATGATTGCCGCAGTCTCGCTGCGGCGGTCCATCCAGAACAGCGTCCCCGTCGCTCCCCAGTGCCCGTACACATCGTCCGACAACAGGTCGCTGAAACAGGTGCTGTGCGACGTCCAGTTAAAACGCCATCCAAACCCCCATGCGCGGGTGCGCCGATCCGCCTCGGGCATGTCGTGCAGACATTCGAGCTGGTTCGAGGTCGCCGCCCGCACCGTCGCCGCCGACAGCACGCGGACGCTGCCGAGCGTCCCCTCGTTCAGCATCATCCGGCAGTAGCGGCCGAGGTCGTGCACCGTCGTCAGCAGCCCTCCCCACGGCGCACCGAGCGTGCGCCAATAATCGCTGTTCCAGCCCCAATCCGTCCCGATCTGATCCGGGGGCAGCCGGTTCTGTGCCATCCGTGCCGCCCGCGACGGCTCGCGCAACCATTCCACGGTCGGACTCAGCGCCGAGTCACGCATCCCCAGCGGTTCAAAAAACTCCCGTCGCAGGAACTCGCCGTACGGCACTCCACTGATCTGATTGATGATCTGCCCCAGCAGGGCGAACCCCATGCTCTGATACTGCACCCCCCGGCCCGGCGGAAAGTCGAGCGTCACACCGCACGAGCCTGACACGAATCCCGACAGCGGCGACTGCTTCTCGCGAAGCGCCCGGTTGTTCGGCAGCATGTCCGGCAGTCCCGACGTATGCGTCAGCAGGTGCCGGATGGTCATCGACTTCCGATCGGCCCCGCTGAAGTCCGGAATCAGGTCCGCCACCCGGTCGTTCAAGGCCAGCTCGCCGCGCTCCACCAGCAACAGCGAAGCCATCGCGACGATCGGCTTCGTCAGCGACGCAACGAGGAAGATTGCGTCATCAGGGAGAACGTCAGCCGCATCCGGTCCGAGCCGGCCGAACGCGCGAACGCCGGTGCGGCGATCCCCCCGATGCACTTCCAGAGCCATCCCCGGGAACTGCCCGTGGGCACACAACTGCTCGGCCCGCTGGGTCACGCGTCGCCACGCCGCCGCATCCAGCAGCGGCCCGCTCGCACTCGGATTCATCTCGGTCTCCTGCAGATTCATGGTGTATGACTTCCGGACAGCGCCTCACCGCGGCCTTCTCCCCACAATGTGTGTCTGACGAGCGAACCGGGTAGCCGAGTGGCGAGAAAGTGGCCGAAGGCAATTCTTTTTGGGACGATGACGGTCGCTGTTCGGCTGACTGTCCCACTGTAGCAGGTTCACATGCCAGAGCCGCCCCGGTAGGGGCGGAAGTCTGTAGCCACGGGTGGAGCACCATTCGCCGCAAGGCGGACGGTGCGGAACCCGTGGAAAACGGCGCTCGATGAATCTCTCCCTCTCCCCCGAAAGAAGTGCTGATCTCAAAGTAAACGCCAATCGGGGGAGAGGGTCGGGGTGAGGGGCCACAGCACGCGCCTTCGCATGCGCGCGCTCGGCCGCCAACCGGGAGTATCGCTCCGCTCGCCTGTTCGGCGAGCTGCGCTCAACCCCCGGCTACAATCTGCGACCCCGTTGGGGTCGAGCTGTCTGCGCCGCTGAGACTGCGAATCTCGCCGGCCAAAGATTGAAAGCCGCCATTCAAGTGGCGAACAGAATTGGCCGAAGGCCGGATGAGGGGAACTGGGGAAGCAAGCTTGCATTCCCCACAACCGAAACATGTCGGCGCATCACGCCGCCGTCGTCGTCGGCGGCTGGTCGATGTACTCGTAGAACACGTTCCGCTGTCGCGGAATGTAGCCCGCCTCGCTGATGCAGCGGCGGATCGACTGCAGCGACAGGTGGTGCACCGTCCCCGCCTGGGCGACGACGTTTTCCTCGATCATCAGCGAACCCATGTCGTTGGCGCCGAACATCAGCGCCAGCTGTCCGATCTTTTCGCCCTGCGTGACCCACGACGACTGCACGTTCGGAATGTTGTCGAGGAACAGCCGCGCAACGGCCTGCGTCTTGAGATATTCAAACGCCCCGGCCGACGGCAGCACGGACATGTCCACGCCCCCCTTGCGTCCCTGCTCAGCGTCCTTCCCGAACCATGGCGCTTCGTGCGGCGGCTGGTGTGTCCAGCAGATGAAGGCCGTGAATCCCCCGGTCTCATCCTGTTGCCGCCGCAGGCGATCCAGATGTTCGATCCGCTCCGCGAGCGTCTCCACATGCCCGAACATCATCGTGCACGAACTCTTGCCCCCCAGTTCGTGCCAGACCTGGTTCACTTCGAGCCAGCCGTCGGTCAGCACCTTGCCGCGCGTGATCTGCTTGCGCACCCGGTCGACCAGAATCTCCCCACCGCCTCCCGGCAACGAACCCAGCCCCGCATCTTTCAACCGCTGCAACACGTCCCGCAGCGGCAGCTTCGACATCTTGTGGAAGTGATACAGCTCCGGTGGGCTGAAGCCGTGCACGTTGACCTGCGGAAACTTCCGCTTGATGCCGCGGAGCATGTCCTCATACCACTCCAGCGGCAACTGCGGATGCAGACCCCCCTGCATCAGGATCTGGTCGCCGCCGAGGTCGACGGTCTCCTGGATCTTCTGGTGCAGCACGTCCTCGGTCAGCACGTACGCTTCGGTATGCCCGACCGGACGGTAGAAAGCGCAGAAGTCGCAGACGGCCGCACAGACGTTCGAGTAGTTGATGTTGCGGTCGATGTTGTAGGTGCGGAACGGCTCCGGATGCATCCGCCGCGTCACCGCATC
>JAEUIG010000337.1 GCA_016795125.1 Planctomycetaceae bacterium
TGCGCAATCCGGCCATCGGACTGACCGTCGCGAATCGGAGTTGCGGCCAGCGAACGTTGAGTCGAAATCCTGTCTGCAATGCATTCGCGAGTACCGCCGCCACAAGGGGCACGACCAGCAGCACCGCGACCAGGCCAGCGATCTGCAGCAGTGCGGCAGCCGCAGCTTCCGGAACTGGTCCATTGGAGAGGCGGGTCAACGGCGCGCTCCAGACGGCACGCAACAGGTCTCGTGTTGCCGTCCAGAGTTGTGAACTCAACAAGATGATCGCCACCACGGCGGCGCCGGCCGACGCAGCCGAGACAAGCTCGCGGCTGTGCGCAGTCGCTCCTGCGCGGCGCGCTTCCGACAAGCGTCGCGCCGTCGGGGCAATCGTACGGTCATGCTGGTCGCCGGCGCGCATCACTCTCCTCGAAACGTCTCTGGCGATTGCGAGACGCCGGCATTGCCCGACGTCAACATCTCGATGTGATCGGCGAACAACTCCGTCGTCCCCGGAATCGCGCCCGCCAGGAGCGCCAGGCACATTGCCACGCGGACCGGCCCCACAATCGACCCGAGCGGCAATTGCGGCGTCGAACGCCCCAGCAGCACCGTCGCCGTCGTGATCAGGGACAGCGCGGCGAGCACGGGACCCGCGATGCGGACCGCGAGCACCAGCGACTGCTCGACAAGCAACATCGGCAACGCTCCCTCGAGGCTGTCGATCGACGCCGACCCGACGGGAATCGCTGAGAACTGCTGCAGCATGGCATCGGCGAGCACGAGATCGCCTCCCGCGGCCGGGAGCGCGAGGAATGCAGCAACTCCGAGCCAGGTCAGCGTGGATGTGGCCGGGCCGGCGGAGTCGTCTGCCAGCGGATTGAGCACCTGCTGAAACGCCAGCCCGGCCTGATGATCGATGAGTTCTCCCGCCAGCTGCAGCGACGCGAACGTGATTCGGACTCCCAGTCCCAGCAGGCCTCCCAGGACCAGCTCGCCAACTGCGGCTGACAGACAGGCGATGACGAGCATCGACGTCGTGCCGGATTCCGGAATCCAGTGCCAGCCGGTGCCAGTGGCCGGCAGGACGACGACCGCCAGGACCAGTGACAGCACCAGGCGCATCCGCAGCGTGAGGGCGGCCGGCAGCGCCGGCAACCAGCACAGGCACCCAAACCATCGCAGGGCCGCCAGCAGCAACCCCGGCGCCATCGCCATCCAGGGCTGGAGTGCGGCGGCGGTGATGACCTCGGTCCAGGCGCTCATGAGTTCCCTCGGCGCCCGGTTACAGTGTGCCAGCAACACTGCCGTACACTTCCACCGTGTACGTCGTGAGCCGGTCCAGCATCCATGGCAGCAGCAGCAGCAGCGCCACCAGCCCCAGCAGAATTCGCGGGACGTTCGTCAGCGCCTGATCCTGCATCTGCGTAACGGCCTGCAGAAAGCCGGCCACGAGCGACACCAGAAACGCAACGATCAAGCCCGGCACGGCCAGGACGATCGCCAGCGACAATGCGCCGTGCATCAGTTCCTCGATTGCGACCGTCTCCATGCCGACTGCTCCCACCGTGGTTCCGGGAGGGCGAGGCTCCCGCCGAGCCGCTTTCTCATTCGATGCCCAACTTCTGTCGCGGCTCCGCAGGAGCGTCGCCCTCCCATCTTTAATCACCCGGTCATCGGAGTGAGACTGTCCAACAGCAGCTGGACGACGAGATACCAGCCATCGGCCGCCACAAACAGCAGCAGCTTGCACGGCACGACGACCATCCCCGGCGACACGGTCAGCAGTCCCATGCCGGACAGCAGCGCGCCGACCACGACGTCAATTACCAGGAATGGCAGGTAGACCTGGAAGCCGATCAGGAAGGCCGTCTTCAGCTCGCTCAGCACGTACGCGGGAATCAGGGCGGTCAGCGGCACGTCTTCGTAATACGCGGCTGGTGCCGCTCCCTGTCCCGGGTTCTGATAGTCGAGGAACAGGTCGATCACGTCTTCATTGCCGGTGGCTGCGATCTGGGAACTCATGAACTGCCGGACCGGCCGGATCGTGCGATCGATGGCCGTCTGCAATGCGGCGGAGCGGGCGGCGGGACTCGGGTACGTCGCTTCTGCGTAGGGGCGGACCCCCTGCTCGTACGACTGCTGCCACACCGGCCACATGACGGTCATCGTCAGAAACAGCGCCAGACCGGTCATGACCTGGTTGGGCAGCAACTGCTGCGTTCCCAGCGCCTGTCGCAGCAGACCGAGCACCACCGCAATCCGCACGAAGCACGTCGTCATCATCAGCAGCGCCGGCACCAGGCTGAGCGCACTCGCGATCAGCACGAACTTGAGCGTCGCCGGCAGCGATTCCGGGGACAGCCAGCTCTCCGGGTTGAGCGACATGCTTTCCATCACGCCTCGCTCCCGGCCGGTTCGATCGTGGCGATCAACTCCGAGATCGCGGAGGAGGAACGGCCGGAATCCGCTGACTGGGCAGCCTTGGTCCCGAACGGGCGCCATCCCGCAGTCGCCCTGCTCGAAGTGTCTCGAGACGCCATCAGTCCCGCGATCTCCTCGGGATCGTCCAGCACGGCCAGAGTTCGCAGGGAGCTTGCGGCACTGCCGATGGCGAGGACGCGGCTGCCGATGCGGACGAGATGCAACGTCGATTGACCGTCGAGCCGCCGGCTCGCGAGGACGTCAATCACGTCCGATGACGCCGGCTGGACCGTCTGCCGACGCCGGACCAGGGACAGAACGACATAAGCGCCGCCCAGCACCAGGCCGAGCACGGCGAGCGTGCCCGTCATCGACCCGGGACGCGCGCGACCTGCCGACGCCTCAGACTCGTTCCGTCGAATTGGAGTCTGTGTCAAATCGGCCGTTCCGGGAACTGGTTCGGCGGCTGGCATCTCAATCAGCGGCGCCGGTTCGGCGCTGGCGGGTTCCGGCTCGCCGATCACGGCGAACGCGAGTCCCACGGACAGCCACAGGGCGTGCCGCCGCAGCGAGGGTTTCAAAAATGCAAGCGACGGGAACACGGGCGACATCCCGACTGGCGCGTCAGTCGCCGCGGAAAGATCAGGCGGCGGTCGGCGCGGCGGAGGTATAGGCCGGGCAGCAGGTTTGGTCAATCCGAAGCTCGCCGCGACGATTGCCGCGCCATTGCCAAGAGTCATAATCCACGCAGGTTGCCTGAACTGATGAACCTGCACCCGTCCGGGTAGCATCGTCCGTTCCGCGGGAATTTCCCGGAAACGGTCTACTCAACTCCCCCGCCAATGCTTTTAATAGGGTCGCAAGGGACCGCTGGACAGCAGAGGGGTCGGGGTGCGTTCCACGCAGGAACGAAGCGGCTGCCGGATGGCGTCAGCTGGCCGCTCCCCGCACAGATTGACCCTCCGCCACACTCAGTATTCGCGCCACGCATTAACGACAGGACGTGCTTCCGGGGTGGGGACCTCGCGGAGAACGCTGAATCGTCCAATCGGGTCGTGGCTGGCGAA
>JAEUIG010000541.1 GCA_016795125.1 Planctomycetaceae bacterium
AAGGGCGTGCAGCTCAATATCGGCGACCCCTTCGAAGAAGGGGACCTCGAGCCGGTCCCGATCCCGCGCGACCGCTCCGGCAATCTTATCGAACGCGCGCCGCTCTGGTCCGCCCGCACCGCCGTCCTCGGCTATGGCGCCAATCGCGTCTTCCACGGCGGTGAAATCCTGCTCAACTCCGACACCGAAGCCCCGGCCGTCCGCAATCTCGCGGAAACCCTGCAGGATGACGAAGTCGCCCGCTGGGTGCCCATCGACACCCGCGCCGTCGTCCCCGAGCAGATCAACCCCGGTGACTTGGTGTCGTTCGACGTCGGCGCCGCTGGTCCAACCCCCGCCGGCAGTGGGGGCGCCGCCGGTTCGAGACTCATTGGCCCGTTTCGTGTGCTGGCGCTCGGCAATCGCCGCGAACCGACCAACGTCTCTCAATCCGCGCGACCGCGCGGCGGCAGCGCCGCCAACACCATTGCCATTGTCATCAAGCTGCAGGGGGATGCGTACGAACCCCGTGCCACCGAATTGTTCAACGCCCTGCGCTCCGTCGGCGCACAGGGCGTGGGCGTGCAGCTGCACTCGGCGCGCACGACGGAAAACCGACCATAGTGAACTCGTCCAGGGTCTAGGCGCCACGGACTAGCGACAAAACGCATTGCCAAACCCTCGACCCTCGACCCTAAGCCCTAGACCCCTTGAAGATCTGGTTCAACAAGATCCACGACTCGCGACGCTCGATGATCGAGGTCGCCGACGGCGCCGAAATCTCCATCGGCCGCGACATGGGCAATACGCTCATTCTCAAGAGCCCCCTCGTCTCCAAGCGGCAGGCGGTCGTCAGCCGCGACAACGGGGAGTTCCAGCTGACCAACGTCGGCATCAACAGCTGCATGGTCGGCGACGCCGAAGTCCTCGGCGGCGAGACCCGCAGTTTCTCGCTCGGCGAAACCATCCGCATCTGGCCCTACACGCTCAATTTCGAGCTGGAGGAAGCCGCGCCGATCAGCCGCCAGCAGCTCGACGCCCACCTCCGCTCGCTGATGTCGGACCTCGCCTCGCGGGTCCACCGCAAGCTGCTGGAACGCTTCGACCTCTACGAGCTGGAACACAACCAGCTCGGAAATCAGGACAGCATCCTGCTGCTGGAGCGGCACATCGAAGACGTCTGCCGCGAGATGCGGCTCTTCGCCGAGCAGAACGATCCGCTGCTCGAAGAACTCATCGGCCTCACGCTCCGCGACTACGTCATCAACCAGCTCATCCTCGAAAGCGACGACGAGCGCTTCCGCACCAACCATCTGACCTGGAATGAGTTCGACGTCCCCGCGACTCTGGTCCCCGAGCGCGAAACCGAATTGCAGAACCTGCTGCACTTCACCGCCGAACGCCTCAAGCTGAGCGAGCAGGCCGATCTGAGCGGAAAAATTCGACAGACCGAGGCGCACTTCCCGGAAGTCTTCCCTCTGGTCCGCCCGCACCTGCACAAGGAGCTGCGGCGATACCTCATCCTGCGGACCCTCAAGAAAGACCTCAAGGACACCGTGTTCGGGTTCGGTCCGCTGCAGGACCTCTTGCGCGCTCCGACCATCAGCGAAATCATGGTCGTCAAGAGCGACCAGATTTACGTCGAGCGCGACGGCATGGTGGAGCTGTCCGGCCGGCGCTTCATTTCCGACAAGGTGACGGAATCCATCATCGAGCGCATCGTCGCCCAGGTCGGCCGCCGCATCGACAAGAGCCAGCCGCTCGTCGACGCCCGCCTCCCCGACGGCAGTCGCGTGAACGCGATCATTCCGCCGCTGGCGATCCGCGGACCGTGCCTCACGATCCGGAAGTTCCCGGCCTACCGGTTCACGATGGACGACCTGATCGAACTCGGCTCGATGACCGCCGCCGCCGCCATGTTCCTCCGCGCTTGCGTCGTCGATCGCCGCAACGTTCTCGTCTCCGGAGGCACCGGCACCGGCAAGACGACCATGCTCAACGTCCTGTCCGGCTTCATTCCGCAGCGCGACCGCATCATCACCATCGAAGACACGCAGGAACTTCAGCTGCACCAGGACCACGTCGTCACTCTGGAGAGCAAGCCGCCGAACGTCGAAGGGGCCGGCGAGTACACCATTCGCGATCTCGTCCGCAACGCCCTCCGCATGCGGCCCGACCGGATCATCGTCGGCGAATGCCGCGGCGCGGAAGCCCTCGATATGCTCCAGGCGATGAACACCGGGCACGACGGCTCGATGACGACCGTCCACGCCAACAGTTCGGAGGAAGTCATCAAGCGGCTGGAAGTCCTCGTCCTCATGGCGGTCGACCTGCCGGTCGCCTCGATTCACCGACAGATCGCCTCGGCGCTCGACGTCATCGTGCAGATTACGCGCGGCCCCGGCGGCAAACGCATCGTCACGCAGGTCTCCGAAGTCGCTGGCTACGACCCCGACCGCAAGGACCTCGTCATCCACGACATCTTCAACTACCGCAACGGCACCACCCTCGCCCCCACCGGCTACATGCCCAGCTTCATCGACAAGCTGATGGAGAAGGACCTGCTGAAGCTGGAATTCCTGTACGGCTAGGGAGCAGGGACTGGGGAATGGAGACTGGGGCCTTGGGACTGGATTCGAAGCCGGTGGTTACACTGACACGCACCTGAACAACAGCCTAGCCAGCTCCAAGCGACCAAGCGCCACCACCATTCCCCATTCCCCATTCCCCATTCCCCAGTCCCTACGCATGGAACTCGCCCTCCTCTCCAGCCTGTTCATCGGCGCCGCGCTCGCCGCTCTGGCCTGGGCCGGGAGCGAGCACTTCGGGCGCGCGTTCGGTTTTGTTGAAAGCGACTTCACCGACAAGCTCCGCAAGATGCGCATCCGTCCGCGGAGTC
>JAEUIG010000355.1 GCA_016795125.1 Planctomycetaceae bacterium
CGCGGCGATTGTCCGGCGAGAATGGCGACGACCATCGGGTGATCGGCCCCGAGCTTTTCCATCAGCATGCCGAGCGAGTCCGCCAGCTTGACGATTTCCAGGTCCGGGTAGATGGGCGCCTCGGAATACAGTTCCTGCTCAAGCGATTCGCGCCCCGCCGCACCGTACTCGCTCAGGCGGTCGGCATTCGGCTTGGAGTCTTCCGCCGCCATCCGCACCAGCGTTCGCGCGATGCCGAAGAGAACCGTATTGAAGGCCTCGCCCCCTTCGATCAGGTTCAGTTCGCCGCGGATCTCCCGGCTGACCTGCAGCGTCGCGATGACGTCGTCCCAGGCGCTGCCATAACTGGCCTTGAGTTCAGGATCGGCGGCGACGGCGGCGCGCAGGGACGCCTCTGCTTCCGCCTTGCGCGCCATCAAAGCGGGGTCCTGCAGGCCGGCCAGCCCCCCAATGCGGGCCTTGCGGCTGTTCTGGTAGCCGAACAGCTCGTCCTTCGCGCGACGCTGATTCTCCAGGCTGCGCTCGCTGTAGGACTGCAGCAGCACTTCGCGCCGGCGGGTCGTATTCAGCCGGTCGGGAATCTGAACGTCGCGGAGGTATTCCAGGTGGGCGACAGTGTTCAGCCGGCTCGTGCTGCCGGGGTGACCGGACACGAAGATCAGTTCTCCGTCGCCGGCGCCCGCTTCACTCCACTTCAGGTAGTGCTCGATCTTCGCCGGTTTGCCGTCCTCGTAGACCCGGAAGAAGCAGATGTCGAGGTCGAAGCGCGGGTACTCGAAATTGTCCGGATCGCCGCCAAAAAATGCGATGTCCTGTTCCGGCGCGAACACCAGCCGCACGTCGGTGTACTTCTTGAACTGGTACAGATGGTACTCGCCTCCCTGGTACAGCGTGACGACGTCGCTGCGCAGATCGGTCTTCTCGGTCTCTTCCTGCTCGATCGTATTGATGATGGCCCGCCGCGCTTCCTGGGCCTCGGCCGGCGACTGGCCGGGCTTCACGGCGGCGTTCACTCGCTCCGTCACGACTTCAATATGGACGAGTACGTTCAGTTCCAGGTCGACGCACGGCTTTTCATCTGCCGGGGTGCGTGCGAAATAGCCGGTCGCCAGCAGGTCGTGTTCGGCGTCGCTCAGTTTCTGGAGTGCATCGGCGCCGACGTGATGGTTCGTCATCACCAGGCCGTTGGAAGAGACGAACGATCCCGATCCGCCGCTGTTGAACCGCACGCTGGACAACCGCAGGTGATCGAGCCACGCGTCGGTCGGTTCGAAGCCGTATTTCTCCTTGAGCAGTTGCCGCGGCACCTGGTTGTAGAGCCACATTCCCTCGTCGGCGCGCGTCGCCGTATCGCCGATTAATAGGACGCCCAGCAGTCCGGCCATGGCAACTCCCAGTGTGCGGCGCATGTTCACAGCAGACTCTCCCGTGGTGGTCGTGAGCGAAGCTGAAAGCATGGTAGAGCATGGTCGCGCGTCGAGGGAGCGCACAGACCTCCGGCCGGAAAAATGGAACTCGGATAAACACGGCTCCAGCGGATTGAAGACGATCAAGTCAACGTTCGTAGCACGCCGCATTGCCATCGCCATTATCAGGAAGGCAGGAAAGTATGAATGCCGGAAGAACGGCCTCGAACGCACTTCCTGACTTCCTCTCCTCCTGCCTTCCTCATGATCCGCAGCGCAGTCGCGATGTTTGTCTGCTGCCGGGCGAACAGTGCTCACTCTTCGTATCCGTGCGAATCCGCTTGATCCGTGTTTATCCGCGTTCCATTCTTCCGTTTGCGATCCATTCATAGCGGCTGATGGATCGCGTATGCTGTGCCGCGACTGACCGGCCGTAGTTTACTCTCCCGACACGGAGTCTCTCGCATGCCCGCCGCCGTCCCGCACATCGACCACGGCATGTTCATCATGCCGTTCCACGCTCCGGACAAGCCGATATCACAGGCCTGTGACGAAGACCTGGAGCTGATTATCCGGGCGGAAGAACTCGGATTCAAAGAGTTCTGGATCGGCGAGCATCACACGATGAAGTACGAGCCCATCGTGATGCCCGAGATTTTCATCGCCCGGGCGCTCGGCGAAACAAAGACCATCCGCCTGGGGCCTGCGCCCGTCTGCCTCAACCAGCATCATCCGGCGCACGTCGCCAGCCGGCTGTCGTTTCTCGACCACCTGTCCAAGGGACGATTGAACCTCTGCTTCGGCAACGGCAGCGTCACGGCCGATCAGGAACTGTATGGCGCTGACCCGAAGGACGGCGGCGCGATGGCGCTGGAGGCGATCGACGTGATTCTCGACCTGTGGTCGCACGATCCGCCGTACGTTCACAAGGGGAAGTTCTGGCAGTTCGAACTGAAGAAGTCCGTCGATGCCGAGTCCCTGATCGGCTACATCCACAAGCCGTACCAGTTGCCGCATCCGCCGATTTCCATGCCCGGCATGAGCCGCAACTCGTTCTCGATGAAATTCGCCGGACAGCGGGGGTATCAGCCGTTCGCGCACTGCCTCGTGGCGGGCAATGTCGTCGCCGACCAGTGGGTGACGTACGCCGCCGCCTCTGAAGAAGCGGGACGCCGGCCGAATCGCGCCGATTTCAAAGTCGCACGATCGATCTTCATCGCCGATACGACGAAGGAAGCCGTGCAGCGCGTCCGCAGCAACTCCCTCGGCCGCAACTACGAGTACATCGGCGGGCTGTTCGACAAGGGTCTCGGCCGCCGAATTTACAAGCGCGACCTCGACATGCCGGACTCGGAGTGCCAGCTCGACTACCTGATGTCCGAGCAGATCATCGCCGGCGACGTCGATGAAGTGCTGCGGCGGCTGCTGCAGCTTATTGAAGAGACCGGCCCATTCGGCACGCTGGTGCTCATGAGCTACGACTGGGACGACAAGGCCTCGTGGGTGCACAGCATGGAGCTGTTCGCGAAAGAGCTGATGCCGCGGCTGAACAAGGCCGTGTGCGGCTGAGGCGGAGGATTCGGGATCCAGGATTCAGGATTCAGGGAAGCATTGGGAGCTTGGCGTTGAGCGACCGATTGCGACCACCGACAACTGACGACCGACAACCGAAAACCCTCTGACAGCTGATCGCTGACACCTGAAAGCTCCCGGCATGATCTCCACTCACATCAACAACATGCGTGACAAGCTCCGGGCCGGGCAGATTGTGCTCGGGATCGGCGTGTCGCTGTCCGATCCGGCGGTCACCGAAGCCATCGCCCCCAGCGTCGATTTCGTCTGGATCGACCTGGAGCACAATGCGATGACGACGGAGTCGATGCTGCGGCATCTGATGGCGGCGCGGGCCGGCGGTTGTGCGTCGATCGTGCGGATTCCGTCCAACGACGTCGCGTGGATCAAGCGCGTGCTGGATTCCGGGGCGGAAGGGATCATCCTCCCCCGGGCATACTCCGCGCGCGAAGTGGCGAACTTCGTCTCGGCCT
>JAEUIG010000370.1 GCA_016795125.1 Planctomycetaceae bacterium
CGATCTGCGGCAACAGCAGCGCGGAGCCGGCAGAGGCGGCGAGGAAGTGGCGGCGCGAAAGGTTGGACGAGGGCGTGTGATGATGCGGCATGGCGGGTCCGCGATTGCTTGAGAAGTGGGAGTCGCGTGTTCCGGGGGCGACGGATGGTGTCAGTGGCGGAGACTCGCCGCGCGGCTCGGCAGGAGCCTCGCCCTCCCGGGAGTTGTTCGTACGTCATTCTGTCGAAAGTGGTGGTCGCTGTCGCGTGATCTGCTTGCGGGCTTCCTTTCGACTGGCGAGGGGGCGAGGCGGTCGTCATGATTCAGCGCGTGCGCCTTCTGCTTGCCGCTAAACGGATCCTCCTTCCGCTTACGGTCCCCCGCCCCCTGACCCCTGCCCTCCCGCCCCGCCATGAACAAATCGCAGCACGCTCAACGGATGACCGGCTGTTACATCCCAATTCCGACGTTGTTCCGCGACAGCGATCTGGAACTGAATCTGCCCGGCATGCAGAAGCATATCCAGTTCCTCGTCGAACGGGGCGCTCGCGAGGGGCAGGCGGTGATTCTCGTCGGCGGCGGAGCGGGCGAGTTCCACACGCTGAGCGTTGCGGAGCGGCTGCAGATTGCCGAGGCGGCCGTTGAAGCCGCGGCCGGGAAGGTAGGCATTGTCCTCGGCGTACAGACGACCAGCCAGCGGGACCTCGTCGCCATGGCCAAGGGCGCCGAGAAGGCCGGCTGCATCGGCGTGCAGGCCTCCGCGCCGTTCTACGAGATTCCGACCGAAGACGACGTCATCGAATGGCTGAAATCCATCTCCGACAACTCCGGCGTCGGCATCACGTTCTACGCGACGCCATGGACCGGCTTTCACACGTCGCTGAAGTTCGTGGAGCGGCTGATCGATGCGCCGCACGTCGTCGCCATCAAGTGGTACTCGCCGGACCGGTCGGTATTCGAACGGGCCATGCGCGACTACTCGCGCAAGATCATGTTCATCGACAACTCGCTGCAGTACCTGTTCGCCCACATGCTCGGTGCGCGGGCAATCAACCTGCACGCCTCCAACTACTGGCCGGAATGGGGACAGAAGTTCTGGAACATGCTGGAAGCCAAGCAGTATGCCGAAGCGCAGCAGGAGATGACCAAGGTCGTGATGCCCTACTACGACCTGTGCATCGACATCGCGAAATACACCGGCGGCGAGGGACACATCGACAAGATCTGCATGGAGTACGCCGGACTGGAAGGGGGCCGCTGTCGCCCGCCGACGCGCGACATCCGCGAGAAATTCGGCGACAAGGTCCGCCAGATGGCCGCCGCCTGCGGCGTCCCGCAGATCAAACGATAAACCACGGAAGTCGCGGAAACGACGGAAGAACAAAAGGGGACCGCGAATTCACGCGAAAAAAAGGACGGGAGGGCGAGGCTCCTGCGGAGCCGCGATCAACCATCGACACAGGCACACGGACGAATCGCTGAATAGCACTATCTTTAACTTCTCGTATTCGCGGTCCCCCCTTTCCTTCAGACACTCGCATGACTCGCTACTTCTGGTTTGCATTGTCCTGTTTCCTTCTGCCATCTACGGCACTCGCGGACGATGCGTATCCGCATCCCGTCGAGCATCCCGAGTCGCCGCTGATGTTGTCCGGCGACTGGGTTCCGGACGATCCGGCGACGATCGATTTTGAGAAACTGCCGCGAATTCTGAGTGCCCATGTGGTGGTCACGGATGTCCGCGCGGCGGACGGCGTGACCCAGCACAACTATCTCGCGTTCTACGCGGGACGGTTCTGGCTGATGTGGAGCGACGGGCCGGGAATGGAGGATCGCGTCGGGCAGCGGGTGAAGTACTCCACCAGTCCCGACGGTCTCGCGTGGAGCGCAGGCGAGTTCCTGACTCCCGAGCCGCCGGGGTCGGGACCGGATTCACCGCACTATGGGACCCGAACCGACGCGGGACTCCGCTGGATCTCGCGCGGCTTCTGGCAGCGTGACGGCGAGCTGTATGCACTCGCCACTCTGGACGAAGCTGGCGGGTTCTTCGGTCCCAGCCTGGCGCTGCACGCCTTTCAGCTCCAGACTGACGGGCGGTCGTGGGTCGACATCGGAGTCATCGCCGACGACACCATCAACAACTTTCCTCCCGAACGGCTGCCGAACGGCGACTGGATGATGTCCCGCCGGCCGCACAACTACAAAGACGCCGGTTGCTCGTTCCTCGTCGGCGGAACACAGGCGATCGACGCGTGGGAATCGTTCCCGGTGTTCGGCACCAGCGGCGAGCTGGCGGCCGAGGAGCCGCAGTGGTGGACGCTCCCCGACGGCAACCTGATGGCGCTGTTCCGCGACAATCGCAAGAGCAAGCGGCTGTACCGGTCGTTCTCCAGCGACAGCGGCCGCACCTGGAGCACGCCCGTAAAGACAAACTTCCCGGACGCGACGAGCAAATGCTTCGGCCTGCGATTGACCGACGGCACGTACGCCCTGATCTCCAACTGCAATCCGGAGAAACGTGATCCGCTGACGATCGCGCTCAGCGGCGATGGGCTGGTGTTCGACCGGTTGTTCTGGCTGTTTGGCGGCCGGCGGGTCGACTACCCGCACGCCCTGGAGCACGACGGCGACCTGTTCGTCGCTTTCAACGGCCACAAGCAGTCGATCGAAGTGGTGAAGGTACGGCTGTCGGAACTGAAGGCTTTGGCGAACGGGGAATAGCTCACCAGGCCGACGCGCCAGCGAGGGCGAATGGAGAAAGCGTTATGCGCGCTCACGTCTCGTTTTTCGTGGTCGGCCTGGCTCTCGTGGTGCTCTGCGCGGAAACTGTCATTGCCGCCGAACGCCCTCCCAACATCGTCCTGATCGTCGCCGACGATCTCGGCTACGGCGACCTCGCGTGCTACGGCAGCATGACGAACAAGACACCGCACATCGACGCGCTGGCGGCGTCCGGACTGCGATTCGTCGATTTCCATTCGGGCGGACCGATGTGCAGCCCGACCCGCGCCGCCATGCTGACCGGCCAGTATCAGCAACGGTTCGGGACGCGATTTGACGGGCCGCTCTCCGAAGAACGGGACTGGGATCACGGCCTGCCACATACGGCAGTCACCATCGCCGAAGTGTTTCGATCGGCCGGGTACGCCACCGCCTGTTTCGGCAAGTGGCATCTCGGCTATCACCCGCCCTTCTTGCCGCCGGATCAGGGGTTCGACGAGTTCCGCGGCCTGACGTCCGGCGACGGAGACTATCACACTCAGATCAGCCGCGCGGGCCGTGCCGACTGGTGGCACAACAACGAACACGAAGCAACCAGCGGGTACACGACCGATCTGCTCACCCGCTACAGCATTGAATTCATCGAACAGCATCGCGAACGACCGTTTCTGCTCTACGTGCCGCACCTCGCGATTCATTTCCCGTGGCAGGGACCGGACGATCCGCCGCAGCGGCAGCTCGGGACCGACTATGCCGACGAGAAATGGGGGATCATCCCTGACCGCAACAACGTACAGCCGCATGTGCAGGCGATGGTGGCGGCGCTCGATGCGAGCGTTGGAGAGATCGTCGCGTCGTTGAAACGGTTGGGATTGGAGCAGAACACCGTCCTCGTGTTCACGTCAGACAACGGCGGTTACCTGCACTACGACCACAAGTTCCACAACATTTCCAGCAACGGCCCGCTGCGCGGCCAGAAGGGCACGATCTACGAAGGAGGGCATCGCGTGCCGGCGATCGTCGTCTGGCCCGGGAAGATCGAGCCCGGTGAAACGGCGGAGATCGCCCACTCGACCGACCTCCTGCCAACGTTCGCCCGCATCGCCGGCATCGACACCGCCGGCCTCACGCTGGACGGCTTCGACATCTCGCCGCTGCTGCTTC
The DNA here is from genome assembly GCA_016795125.1 of Planctomycetaceae bacterium. Classification (GTDB taxonomy): domain Bacteria; phylum Planctomycetota; class Planctomycetia; order Planctomycetales; family Planctomycetaceae; genus JAEUIG01. Next base: position 3,865 of record JAEUIG010000370.1, read on the forward strand.
AAGGCCGGCCGCTGCCCGAGCGGCGGCTGTTCTGGCGCAGCGAGGCCAGGCGCGCGGTGCGATCCGGCCCATGGAAGCTCTGCGTCGCCGGAGGCGCGCCGGAGCTGTACAATCTGCAGGACGACCTCGCCGAACAGCACGATCTGGCGGCTGAGCAGCCCGAGCGCGTGCAGGAACTGCTGAGTGCGTGGCACGCCTGGGAAGCGGACGTGAACCGCTCGGCAGCGGAGTTGCAGTGACCGTCTCCCAATACTAGCCGCGACCGTCAGGGAGCGCACACAGTGTCGTTCGCGCCCTGACGGTCGCGGCTAGTCAAGAGTCCTCTCTTCTTCCGTCGCCACAATGTGCACCGTCGCGCCGCGACGCCTCAGCGCCGCCACGACCGCAAGCACCACTGCCGGACCGCTGAGGACGGCGAGTGCCGCGTACAACTTGAGACGCGTCGCAACGGAAAACTTCGGCCGCTGGTCTCCCTTGCGCCGCTGGAGCAGCACGTACAGTCCGTTTCGAGGAAGGCGCGTGCTGCGATTCAGCACGCTCTGAATCCAGCCAAAGGGATTCTGCCGGAGAGAAAAGTGATGCTCGCTGCGGCAGGCGAATCCGCTGTTCTCGAGCAGGTCGTGCAAGGCAGCGACCGGGAAGTGATAGAGATGCCGCGGCAGGTCCAGATGGAACCACGCGCTGCCGGCCCAGCGCGACTGCAGGCTGGAGTAGTTCGGAACGGCGACGATGATGCGTCCGCCCGGCTTGAGGATGCGGGCAATTTCCAGCAGCACTTCGCCCGGATTGCGAACGTGTTCGAGGACGTGCCAGATGATGACCGCGTCGAAGTAGTCTTCCGGGTAGTCGGCGGCGGAGAGGTCGTCGGCAATCCGGACCTGCACCCGCGGGTCGACTCCCTGAACGGCGTCGGCCGAGCGTTCAAAACCGTGGGCCTCGAATCCGGCCCGAGCCAGCGCCCGCAGCGCGACGCCCCGCCCGCAACCGACGTCCAGCACGCGGGCGCCCGGCGGCAACTGTCGCGTCAGGAACTGGAAGTGCCGCGCCGCCACCAGCCGCACCAGCCACTCGATGCTGCCTGAGAATTTCGACCCGCCGCGCCCGTAATAGACGGCCGGATAGAACGACGCAACATCCGACGGGGACGGCAGAGGATCGAGACTGCCGGTCCCGCAGCCGGTGCAGTCGATCACCCGGTAGTCGAGTCCGACGAGATCGTAGCGCGGGCGGGCCGTGGACTGGCCGCAGACGATGCACGGCGCGGTTTCAATTTCTGCTCGCTGCACCTCGACCGGCAGATCACGAACCGGCACCGCGTACAAGTCCAGCACGGCCTGTGTCGCGATCGGCTTCCCGGAGGATTCGCTGCGTGTCGCCATCACGGGGTCTCCACCCGGCGGTGAAACCGGAGCAGCGTCATGTTCGAGCCGCGAGCTTCCAGTGCCGCCTCGTAACCGGACGCGCGGGCCAGCTGTTCGAGACCGTCCAGCGATGCGCGATTCAGGTCGGTGTCGGTGGCAGCGGCGATCCAGAACGAATCGGACGTCGCGGACTCCGGCGACATCAGTTTCCGAAATTCCGATCGCAGTTCCGGCGGCGTCTCGTAAAAGTACGGCAGGCCGATCCGCGGGTGCCGCGATTCGAGATAGAAACGGCTCATCCGGCAGCCGACATATTCCAGAAACACGGGATCATTCACGAAGACCGGAACGAGGTACGATTCGACGAGTCCGCTCTGGACGAAGACTGGTTCGCCGTCGACACCGTCGGCCTGAACGGTGCGCGCAGCATCACGCCATTCGATGTCGGCCGGCGCGCCAAGTCGCCGCAGATGCCAGGGGCGCGCCTCCGCCAGCGACCAGGCGACCACGATGACGGTCAGCGTCGCTGCGATGGCTGCGATGTGTCGGGGATTCAGCGTGCGCAGCCCGACGGCGATCAGGCACGCACTCCCCGCCGCATACGGAATGCGATAGCGGGGATTGGCGAGGCTGCTCATGTCGCCGCGCGCCATCAGCACCAGGAACAGGAGCGGGATCAGCGTCCACAGGGCGGGCTGCAGCATCCGCCGCCATTCGATGGACATCGGCTGCCGGCGGGGCTTGAGCAGCAGAGCGACGATGACGCCCGCCGGCACGGCGGCCCACCACAGCGGGCCGAGCGTCTGCCACCACGCTTGCCCCTCCGGCATGTAGTTCAGGTACGGACTCCATTCGCGCAGCCGCAGCACGGCGGGCGCAAGCGGCAGGCAGAGCACGGCCGACAGCACGCCCGCAGCCAAAACCGCGGGAATGCGAATCCGATCAGGAGGTGCATCGACGGGCGGAACGAACAGCGTGATCCAGGCCATTCCGATCAAGGGGAGTGCGACGTAGTGCGTCCACATCATCCCGGCGGCGAGCACGCCCCAGAGCACGGGCCACAGGATCGATCCGGGACGCCGCGCCCAGCGGATCGTACACCACAGGAGCAGCGCCCCCAGCAGCATCAACAGGCCGTAGCAGCGGGCAATCCGGACCTCATCCAGGTCCGGATGCCACGCCAGCAGGAGGGCGGCGAGCCCGGCGGTGGAATGGTCCGCCAGTTCGCTCGTGAGTTTCCAGGTCACGACGATCGCGCCGAGGTAACACAGCGCGGACGGCAGCCGAAACGCAAACTCGCTTTTGCCGAAGACGGCGAGAAATGCCTGTTCGAGCCAGGCGGACAGCGGCGGAATCGCCGCATGATCGAGGCTGCGGGCGAGTACCGACCCGGGGAGATCGGAGTCGAGCAGCCAGTACGACCCGTGTTCATCCAGGGCCAGCGGACCGGCGGTCACGAGCGGCGACATCAGGCCGCAGCCGCACACGAGTG
>JAEUIG010000371.1 GCA_016795125.1 Planctomycetaceae bacterium
CATCATGGGGCCGTGGATTCACGGCGCCCAAGCGGCGTACGCGCATGGTCAGGTGACGTTCGGCAAGGACGCGGCGATCGCCGACCCGCTCGCCTGGCGCAGGACCTGGTTCGACCGCTACCTCGCCGAGAGCACCAGCGCCGAAGCGTTCACGAGCGCCGACCCCTTCCAGAGCAGGGTACGGATATTCGTGATGGGAACCGGTGACGGCAAGCAGGACGCAGAAGGCCGCCTCAATCACGGCGGGTACTGGCGCGACGAGCAGGAATGGCCGCTCGAACGAGCGGTCTCCACCAGTTATTACCTGGGTTCCGATGGCCGGCTCACGACCGACGCGCCGCCGGCCGTGATGGGCGGAAGCAGTACGACGTTCACGTTCGATCCGCAGAACCCCGTGCCCACCATCGGCGGCAACATCTCCTCGGGGACCGACATCATGCTGCAGGGAGCGTGGGACCAGCGCGGCGGTCCGCATGTCTGGAACTGGCAGCAGCCGATCCCCCTCTCCGCGCGGAACGACGTCGCGGTCTTTCAGTCCGATCCGCTGGAAAATGACGTCGAGGTCACCGGAGAAATCGAGGTCAAGCTGTGGATTGAATCGACGGCAGTCGACACCGACTTCACGGCGAAGCTGATCGATGTCTATCCGCCGTCGGCCGACTTCCCGGGAGGATTCGACCTCAACATCGGCGACGGCATCGTCCGCACCAGGTATCGGGATTCGCTCACGAGCGAACAGATGCTGGTTCCCGGACTCATCTACCCCGTCACCATCAAGCTGTATCCGACATCGAACGTCTTCAAGACAGGGCACCGCATTCGCGTGGATGTTTCCAGCAGCAACTTTCCGCGATTCGATGTGAACCCGAACACCGGCGAGCCTCTGGGCGACAACCGCACCATGCAGACCTGCGTGAACAGGGTCTACCACGACGCGAACCGGCCGTCGCACATCACGCTGCCGATCGTGCCGGCGGAACGCGCACGGTAACGTGCCCCCCTCTCCCTCCGGGAGAGGGGCCGGGGGTGAGCGCCTTCGCAGTGCTGCGTCCGCTTTTCTTCCGCGCACTCAGCGGGTATCACGGTTCGGAGTCAGCGCTCGAGCGTCCTGCCTTCCGTACCGGAGCAACGAGATGTCCACGCGCAGCAACTGGTCCCGCCGGCAGTTTCTTCAGCACGCGTCCGTGGGTGCGGCCATCGCCGTCACCGCGCCCTCCGGGTTGTTCGCAGCCGCTGACGACTTCCCGGTCATCGACTGCCACGCTCACATCTACAGTCTCGATGAGCAGACGTACCCCATCATCGAGAACCCGTACCGCCCGCCGGCCGGTGCCGGAACCGTCGAACACCTGCGGCGCGAAATGCAGGCCGCCGGCGTCAAATTCGCCACGGCCATTCACACGAGCACGTTCTACCGCTGGGACAACCGCTTCACGGCCGATGCCTCGCGCGACAACCGCGACGTACTCGCCGGCGTGTGCACGCTCAACCCGGACGATCCGGCCAGCCCGGCGACGCTCGAAAACTACGTAACGAACTACAACATCCGCGGCATGCGGAGCATCCCGGCGCTGAGCAATAAGCTCGACGATCCGGGCGTCGATGCGTTGTGGGGGATCGCCGAGAAGCTCGGCATCGTGATCAATGTGCTCGTGAACGCCGACCGGCAGGGGGAGATCGAGGCGCTCGTCGAGCGGCATCCGAAGCTGCGCATCGTGCTCGACCACTGCCTGAACATCAAAGCGGGGCCGACGCTGGAGCCGACTGTCGCCGCCATGCAGGCGCTGGCAGCGCTGCCGACCGTGCACGCCAAGCTCAGCTTCATGGCGACCGGCAGCGCCGGGGAATACCCGTTCACGGACATGCACGCCCCCTGCCTCGCGGTGATCGAAGCCTATGGGCCGGAGCGGTGCGTCTGGGGCAGCGACTTTCCCTGCGAGCTGTGGACCCCGAAAGCAAGTTACGCGCAGAACCTCAGGCTGTTCACACATGAGCTGGGCCTGGACCGCGCGGCGCAGCGGGCGATCCTGTGGGAGACGCCACACCGACTCTGGTTCGCGGACCGCGCGTGACGCAAGGTTGCGGAGGTCGAGGCTCCTGCCGAACCAATCCCGGGAGGGCGAGGCTCCCGCCGAGCCGCGATCAAGAGTTGACGTGATGCAAGAATTGAATTGTCGGACGAGAGCGCCGCGTTCTTGTTCCGATGTTTGGGCGATTGCCGTTGAAAGCCGGTGTGCCGCGCGGCTCGGCGGGAGCCTCGCCCGGCTTTGCACAATAATTCAGGATACAGGCAATGCCCCCTCGAATGGACTGACCTTCAATCATTGTCGGCCGGCGGAATCGCGAGCGAAACAGCGATTCGCAGCGCCAGATTCACCACGGAGCGCACGGAGACCACGGAGAATAATCAAAGCTTGAACGCATTTTCTCAGTGTCCTCCGTGCACTCCGTGGTGAACTTCCTTCCTCTGCAGAGGTTGGCGCGGACGAGAATCCTCAATGGAGGGAACATCACAATTGTTGTGCAAGGCTGCCTCGCCCTCCCGAATATCGCCCTCCCGAAAGCCGGTCACTCCACGAAAGACGCCGCACCATGAAAATCACCGACATCCTCACCTACGGCGTCAACATCGGCGATGGAAATCACATCTTCGTCAAGGTGATTACCGATGAGCACCTGTACGGGATTGGCGAGGCATACCGCGTTGGGCCGGACCTCGCCGTCGAGCAGACAGTGCATTACCTCAAGGAATGGCTGATCGGCGAAGACCCGACGCGCATCGAGCACCTGTGGCGGATCATGTACAACGGCTCGCGCTTTCCCGGCGGGTCGATGCTCAATGCGGCGATCAGCGGCATCGAACTGGCGCTGTGGGACGTGAAAGGCAAGGCGCACGGCGTGCCGGTGTACCAGCTGCTTGGCGGCCGGTGCCGGGACCGGATTCGCGTGTACCGGGGCATCGGCGGCGGGACGCCGCAGGACTGTGCGAACGATGCCAAGCTCGCTGTCTCGCAAGGGTTCACCGCGGTGAAGATGAACCCGATGCCCGGCGACAATGCGAGCATTCCGTGGGGCCGCGTCCTGCGCGAATCGGCAAAACGGGTCGAGGCGGTCCGCATGGCGGTCGGCGACGAGGTCGACATCGCCCTCGATCCCCACGCCGAAATCTTCGAGACCGTCCGCTCGCTGGAAGTCGCCGAGGTCTGCAAGCCCTACCGTCCGCTGTTCTACGAAGAAGCGCTGCGGCCGGAGAACTTCCAGGCGATGGCCAGCCTGCACGAGAAGATCGGCATCCCGATCGCCACCGGAGAGATGAACTACACGAAGTACGAGTTCCGCAACCTGATCGCCTCCCGCGCCGCCGACATCCTGCAGCCGGACCTGCTCCTCTGCGGCGGGCTGATGGAAGCCAAAAAAATCGCGGCGATGGCCGAGGCCCACTGCCTGACGATGGCGCCGCACAACCCGATGGGCCCGTACTCGACGGCCGTCTGCGGGCACTTCTGCATCAGTACCCCCAACTTCCTGATCCTGGAGTACCGGCTCGACCTCGATGGTCCCATGCGGAACCTGC
>JAEUIG010000384.1 GCA_016795125.1 Planctomycetaceae bacterium
GCGGGACGGCTGCAGACGCAGAAAAACAGTCGGCCGGTGAGGACAGCCGCCAAGCAAGTCCCTCACCGGCCTGGCAACGGTCCGGCGCCTGGTTTGCGCGCCGGCGTCGATGGGGTTCATCCTATCGCAAACCGCGGGGAGATACATGATGAGACAGCTCACTTTGACAGTCGGCATCGCGCTCTGCACTGTCGCAGTGCTCGGGTCCGCCCGGTCGGCATCCGCCGGCAAGCAGGTGCCGTTCAAAGGCACGCTCGACGGCAGCTTCAGTGCGACTCCGATCGATCCGGACTTCCCGTTGATCGTCGACGTTCAACTGGATGCCGTTGGCCACGCAACCCATCTGGGTGACTTCACCTTCGACTTTCCGCACGTCGTCGATCGGTCTGTCCGTCCGTCAATCGGTATCGGCTCGTGCACGTTCACTGCCGCGAACGGTGACCAGGTGTTCGCCGACATTGAAGGCGAGGCCACGCTGATTCAACCCGGGGTGTTGTCGGTCGAGGAGCAGGGAGCGATCACGGGGGGCACCGGGCGGTTTGGGAACGCGACCGGCAGCTTCGTCGTGGAGCGGCTCATCGATCAGGCCACGCAGACTACGACCGGGTCGTTCAAAGGCAATATCTCGAATGGGCGTTCACGCAAGAAGTGATTCCGTGTGAGACCTTCGACTTCGGTGCGGCTGATCCTGGCCAGTCACGTGTTCAGAAGTGGAGCGGACGTCATGGCAACCTATGTCGGAATGCTTCTCCCCTGGCTGCTCGTTGCCGTAGGCGGCTGGCTGCTGCTGCAACTGATCCGGCAGAACGGCCGCATTCTGCTGCGGCTGGAATCGATCGAGAATCGTTTGCCCGCGCGTTCCGGCCCGGCGCGTCCCGCTGTGCAAGGATTGCCAATCGGATCGCCGGCGCCGGATTTTGAACTGCCCGATCTGTCGGGGGCGCTCCACAAGCTGTCGGAGTGGCGCGGCCGCGACATCCTGCTGCTGTTCTTCAATCCTGGCTGTGGGTTCTGCACGAGAATGGCGGCTGATCTCGCAGCATTACCGAAGGACGGACGGAACGGCTGTGCGGTGCCGATCGTCGTTACCACCGGAGATCCTGCTGTAAATCGTGAACTCGTCGAGACGTACGGGATCAGGTGCGCTGTGCTTCAGCAGAAGCAGATGGAAATGGCCTCGCAGTACCGCGCGCAGGGGACGCCGATGGGGTACCGGATCGACGCCGCCGGTCGCATCGCCAGCGAACTGGTCGTCGGCGCGGAGCCGCTGCTCAAACTGGCGGCGGCAGCGCCAGAAGCCGGATTTACCGGCCATGACTCGAAGCACAAGCACGGGGAACCCGATCCATCGCTGGCGCGCAGCCGGCTGAACCGCAGCGGATTGAAAGCGGGTGAGACCGCCCCGCAGTTCAAGCTGCCGCGCCTCGACGGCGGCGAAACCGCGCTGGAGGACTTCCGCGGCGACCGCGTGCTGCTCGTATTCTCCGACCCGGACTGCGGCCCGTGCGACGAGCTGGCGCCGCAACTGCAGGAGCTGCATTTGCAGCGTGACGACCTGCGGGTGCTGATGATCAGCCGCCGGGAAACGGACGCCACGCGGGCGAAGGCCGAGAAACTGGGGCTGACGTTCCCCATCGTGATGCAGAAGCAGTGGGAACTGTCGATGAAGTACGGCATGTTCGCCACGCCGATCGGCTACCTGATCAACGAGCAGGGACTGCTGGCGAGCGACGTGGCGGTCGGTGTGGGGCCGATATTGAAATTGAGCGAGGAGAGCGTGTCACCCACTTCTGTCGAGTCGATTCATTCCAACGGTCGCCCGGTCGGCGTGATGTGAGACCGGTCGATCAAACAATCGCAGATTCACGAAAGACTATCCAAATGTCACGACTATTCGACGATGTCTCGATATTGATGGCGGAAGAGTCCCTCCCGCGGCGGGAGTCGCTGAGGCGTATCGGCCTCGCGATGACGGCGACGATTCTCAGTCCGCTGGGGATGCAGTTTGCACAGGCCGGCAAACATCCGAAGGCTCCCAAGCCGCCGCCGGATCCCTGCAAGGCATTTTGCTCTTGCCGCAACAAGCAGCAGAAGAACCAGTGCCTGGCCGCCTGCCACGCGTGCAGCGGGCAGACCGACCGGCTCGCCGGTGGATGTGGGAATTATATCTGCTGTGGGGCGGGTCAGGCGTCATGTGGCAGCTACTGCGCTGACTTGGCGAGCGACCCGTATAACTGCGGCGCGTGCGACTACGCG
>JAEUIG010000458.1 GCA_016795125.1 Planctomycetaceae bacterium
GATGCGGCTGATGCGTTCCTGGTCTTCGACGGCAAGTCGGCTGAAGAACGCGGTGCGCCGCGCATCGCGTCCGACGAGTTCGACAAACGCCTCGGAGGCGAGCCTGACGGACCACTCGGGGTCGGCGGTCAGGTAGGATTCGTAGTCCGGCTGGTGCCCGCGCGCGGCGCGGAGGTGCGCCGCGCCCTCGGGCGAGAGGTCGAAGTAGGCGGCCAGTCCGGCGTTCGGTTCCGGGAGGCAGTGTTCCAGGAGCACGTTGACGGCGTCGTCCGCGTTGGCGGTTTCCGCCAGCCTGCGGAGCGTCCGGCTTTCCGTTTCGGCGACGGCGCGATCGATTTCGAGCTGCGACAGCTTGTCGACGACGAGGTCCAGGCTGCGGCGGACGCTGCGGCTCTCGCGGCGTCCGAGTCGCAGTTGCCAGAGGTGGACGACGTAGAGCGCAAGGCCGAGCGTGGCGGCGATCGCCGAGACGGCGCGCGGCAGCGAATCGACGGTTCTGATCCAGTCCGGCAGGGACATGACGGGCGCGACGTGTCCGCGGAAACACCGGGGGCGCAGCGGGGGTGAGTCACCGTCCGCGCGTGACAGTCCGGCCGGTCGACGTCGCCCGCGGAGCGCCGCCATCCCAGCCCTGCAAGCCTAGCATGCGCGGCCGCCGTGCAGTTCCGGCCGAACTATCCTGCGAGCATCGCGGGTGCCGTTTTTTTCGTTACAATCCTCAGCATCGTTGTCGACGGAACCGCCGCATCCGCAGGCCCATGTCGCAACCTCTCCACTCCGATCTCAACGATTCGCTGACCCGTCTGACGCACACGCCCAACCTGGGGTGGCGGGTTGCCGCCACACTGGCGCTGGCCTGTGCCGTGTTTGCCGTTGATGTGTTCATGCCGGTCGGCGTCGCCGTCGGCGTGCTGTACGTCGCCGTACTGCTGCTCACGCTCTCGCTGCACAGTGCGCGGCTCACGCTGCTGCTCGCCGTGCTGGCGACCGTGCTCACGCTGCTGGATACGGTGCTCACGCTGCTCGATGTCGTGCGTTGGCAGGGAGTCGAACGCTCGCAGGGGACGGAAGCGCTGTTGAACTTCGGGCTGTCGCTGTTCGCAGTGTGGACCGCCACGGTGCTGTGCCTCAAACGCGTGTCGACGGAACGGCAACTGCAGGCTGCCAACGTGTCGCTCGAAGCGCGGGTGCGCGACCGCACCGTGGAACTGGAGCAGGCGGTTGGCAAGCTGCAGCAGGAGATCGACGGACGCCAGCGGGCCCAGGCCGATCTGGAATGGGAAAAGGTCCTGCTCGACGGCCTGATGGACGCGATTCCTGACACGATCTATTTCAAGGACGACCAGGGACGCTATCTGCGGATCAATCGCGCGCAGGCGGTGCGGTCGGGTCTGTCCAGTCCGGATGATGCGATCGGGCGCACGGCAGCGGACTTCTTTCCGGTGGCGCAGTCGCAGGCGTTCCAGATGGACGAGCGCTATGTGATTGAGACGGGCGAATCACTGGTGGATCGCGAGGAGCAGATTCGGTGGCCGGACGGCACGGAGTCGTGGGTGTCGGCCACCAAGGTGCCGCTGCAGACGCGGAGTGGACGGATTCTCGGGACGCTCGGCGTCTCGAGGGACATCACCCGGCACAAGGGGGTCGAAGAGGCGCTGGAGCGGGAACGGGACCGGCTGCGGACGCTGATCGACAACCTGCCGGACGTGATCTTCATCAAGGATTCGTCGTTCCGCATCGTCACGGTGAACCGGGCGTTCGTGCGGCAGTTCGGCGCGGGTTCCGAGCACGACGTCATCGGCAAGACCGACTTTGATTTCTGTCCGCAGGACCTGGCGGTGCAGTATCGGGCCGACGATGAGCGGGTGATTGTCGGCGGCGAGACGCTCGTCAATCGGGAGGAGGAAATCCTGTCGCCCGGGGGAGGGCGGATCTCGATCCTGACGACCAAGGTTCCGCTGCGGGATTCGCGGAGCGAACTGGTCGGGCTGGTCGGCATCTGCCGCGACATCTCGGAGCGGAAGCAGACGGAAGAAGCGCTCAAGCACTCCGAGTGGCTGTACCATTCGCTGGTCGACAACCTGCCCGTCAACGTGATCCGCAAGGACCTCGACGGGCGCATCACGTATGTGAATGCGTCGGTGTGCCAGCTGCTGGGCATGCGACTGGACGAGATTCGCGGCAAAACCGACTACGACTTCTTCCCGCCGGAACTCGCCGAGAAGTATCGTGCCGACGATCGCGCCGTCATCGAGACGGGCGTTACGTTCTCGGACATCGAGGAGAACCGCAGCGGGGAACGGAAGTCCTGGTTTGAAGTGCGGAAGACTCCGATCCGCGATCCGGCCGACCGCGTCGTGGGCTCTCAGGCGATTTTCTGGGACGTGACGCAGCGTCAGCAGGCGCTGCTGGACCTGGCCGAGGCGAAAGAGGCCGCGGAGTCGGCAAATCGCGCCAAGAGCGAGTTCCTGGCCAATATGAGCCACGAGATCCGCACGCCGATGAACGCCATCATCGGAATGACGGGGCTGGTGCTCGATTCGCAGCTCAACCCGCAGCAGTTCGACTACTTAAGGACCGTGCAGGAGTCGGCCGAATCGCTGATGGGGCTGATCAACGACCTGCTGGACTTTTCGAAGATCGAATCGGGGAAGATCGAACTGGAGTCCGAGCCGTTCGACGTGCGGGCGTGGCTCGGGGACACGATCCGGGCGCTGGCGATCCGGGCGGACGCGCGGGGGCTGGAACTGGTGTGCCACGTGGACGATCGCGTGCCGGCGGTCGTGGTGGGGGACGGGCTGCGGCTCAGGCAGATCATCGTCAACCTGGTGGGCAACGCCATCAAGTTCACGGAGCAGGGGGAGGTCGTGCTCGACGTCGCCTGCGCCGGCGAGGATGAGCAGGACGTGCAATTGAAGTTTGCGGTCCGCGACACGGGCATCGGCATTGCTCCCGAGCACCGGGAGAAGATTTTCCGCGCCTTCGAACAGGCGGACATGTCCACGACGCGGCGCTACGGCGGGACGGGGCTGGGGCTGGCGATTTCATCGCGGCTGGCCGAATTCATGGGGGGCCGCATCCACGTCGCGAGCGAACTCGGGCGCGGCAGCACCTTCGAATTCACAGCCAGGTTCGGCAAGGCGCATGGCATCTCCGTGGCGGATCCATCGACGCTGCATTCGGCCCAACTGGAGGGAGTCCGCGTGCTGATCGTCGACGACAACGACACGAACCGGCGGATCGTCACCGAACACTGCCGGAAGTGGGGCATGGCGCCCGAGAGCGCGCCCGACGCCGAAACGGCGCTGCGCATGCTGCACGCCGCCTTCGAGGCTGGCATTCCGTACGACCTGGTGCTCACCGACGCCGGCATGCCGGACGTGGACGGCTTCACGCTGTGCAGCCAGATCACGGAAGACGCCGCGATCGGCAGCACGATCATCATGATGCTGTCGTCGTTCGACCGCGATTCCGACGTCGCCCGCTGCGAGCAGCTTGGCATCTCCGGCTACCTGGTCAAGCCGTTCAAGCAGTCCGAGCTGTTTGAAGCCGTCGCCCGGGCGCTCGGGGCGCAG
>JAEUIG010000470.1 GCA_016795125.1 Planctomycetaceae bacterium
GGCTGAACTTCACCTCTTCAACAGCTTCGTTCGCGGTCGACGACGCTTCCCCCTCCACGAGAAGGAACCGCGTGCCGCCGACGACAAAGTGTGCGCCGGGCGCGAGCTGACAGTTCGGGCGCGGCTCGCCGTCGACAAACATCGGGTTGGTCGCACCGGGCAACTGCTGGATGTCGAGGACGTTGTGCGTTGCCTTGAGAGTGGCATGCCGGCGGGAAAGCGCAGTTTCCCACGGGACAGGGAGATCGGCCGAGGCATCGCGCCCCAGTGTGTAGGCGCGCCCGGGCAGCAGCACCTGTCGCCAGCGCTGTTGAGCCTGCGGTCCCTGGACGACGAGCTGGAGCACTGGAAGGATTTTCGATTGGGGATTTCAGGATTGCGATTGACAGCGAATTCACCGCGGAGAGCGCGGAGAGCGCAGAAACCCTTGACCGTCTTCGATGCGTTCTTCCCTGCGCCCTCAGCGAACTCTGCGGTGATTTCAGTTCAAGTCCCGGGCCAACTTCCTCACGCCCTGGACGATGCCCGGTGCAGAAAATACCAGAGGATTGCCAGCAGGACACCGAAGACGACGATGGCGACGCAACCCGCCTGGAAGAAGATTTCGTTGATGCGCTGGACCGGCTCGATGGCGGTCGCGCGACGTTCCTGGACGATGGCGAGCCAGTCAAACCCCTGCACGCGGGCGAACGCGGCCAGCCATTCTCCGGAGAACTCGTCAGCGACTTTGCCGAACGGGTCGCGGTAGTGTGCTTCGAGGTCGTCTCGCTGATCGCCCGCCACGACCGCCTTCAGCCGTTGTGCCACGTCAGCATCCAGCTTGAGACCCTGCATGAACTTGTCGAGCTGCGCGTTCATGGAGTTCTCATTCTCGTCCGGTGCGACTTTCTTCAGATTCTCAACCGTCATCCACGGATGATCGAGCAGCGTGACGTCGCCGCCGCTCAACGTCGCCAGCGCCAGGAACCGTTCATTCGAACCGGCCGGTTGGTCAGGATCACGGATCGTGTGCTCCCACTGCTTGAGCAGTTCGGAGATGTGGATCGTGGACGCGACGACGCCGATGACCGTTCCCGGATCGTCTCCCTGCCGTCCCTCACGCACCCAGTCGTTGTGCCGTTCGTCCCAGATCGGCGCGGCCAGTGCGACCATGTACTGCTTGGTGGTCGTGCTCTGAAACGCGTTGCGGGTAATTCCGGGCGTCGTGCGCGGGGACACCTCATCGAGCGCTGTATTGGCGGGGCGATCGGCGTCTTCGCCGGTGTAGTACGCGCGCCAGTGGTAGCTGTTGCCGATGGAGTCGTGAATCGCATCGGACGACTTGCGGGCAGGTTCGCGGAAGACCTGCCGCCCCTGCGTGCCGACGATGAACCAGCTCGCGCTGGTCGTCCGCCCGGAATCGCTCAACTGCTGCTCGTTGGCCTGGATCTCGGAGACGAGTTCGGCGTAGACCGGCTGCAGCGGGTGATCCGGCACCTTGTCCTCAAGGAGGTTCAGTAATTGCATGTTGAACGGCAGCGGATTTCCGTGCTCATCGACCGTCGATCCCGGCGGCGGCGGTTCGTCCTGAAGCCGGGCGATTGCGCGCGCTTGCGGAGACCGCGCGAGAGTTCGGACCCGCTCGAGCCGTGCGGCAAGATCGCGCTGAATGCTGTCGGCGAGAATCAAGGCAGACACGCTGTCGCCGACCAGTGCCCGCTGAACCAGATTGTGCTCCGCTGCCTTGCTGGCCTCGGGAACCGCGTCGTAGAAAATCCAGAACATCGCCAACACGAACAGGATCGGCCCGAGGAAGCCGACCGCCAGCAGCGGCCGCCGCGACCGGATCGCCGTCCGCTGCACGAGCTTGTCGAGCACAACTTGAGCGTTGGGAAACCGCGAGTGCGGATCGGTCTTGAGGCAGCCGTCGACGATTTCGGCGAGGCGGCGGTCGACTCCCTTGACGGCGCGATGGGCCTCGGGAGGCGGGGCGTCGGCGATCAGCTGGCGGTAAGCGGCGAGCCGGCCTTCGAGCGTCGGGACATTCCGGAGCCGGCGTTCGGACTCCTCAGAGCGGTGGGGGGGCGTGCCGGTCAGCATTTCGTACAGCAGCGCGCCGAGGGCGTAGACGTCCCAGCGGGCGTCGGGAACCGCATTCAAGTCGGCCTGTTCCGGGGCCATGTAGTACATCGTGCCGAGAGCCGGCGATTGTTCGGTCGTCAGTCGGGACTGGCCGAAATCGCCCAGGCGCGGTTCGTCGCTGCCGTCCAGCAGGACGTTCGCCGGCTTGAGATCGCAGTGGAGGATGCCGCTGCCATGCGCATGGACCAATGCGCGCGCGAGCGATGTCGCGATCTGGACGGCGTTCTCGACCGGCAGCCGTCCGGCCTGAAGCCGCGACTGCAACGAGCCATGCTCGAGAAACTCCATGACGAAGTACGGCGGGTCGTGGTCCCAGCCGACGTCGAGCAGGCCGACAATGTCGCGCGAGGTGTAGAGGACCGCGAGCTTTTCGACTTCGCGGGTCAGCAGCGACCAGTCGAGCCCACGGCGATGCGAGTAAAACTTGATGGCGACCTGCTTGCCGGTCTTGATCTCACGGGCCAGCCAGACGGCGCCGAACGAGCCGGTGCCGAGGCGACGGATGATTTCGTAGCCGGGACTGACGCCGGGCGCTTCCAGCGTGCGCAGACTGAGATCGCGCGAGCCGGCGCGCTGCTCGTCCGTCTGCCGGAGGGTGTCGCCTTCGGCAGCAGCTGGGACGGCGGGCGGCGTGGACTGATCCATCTCGTGTCGGTCGAAGCTCGGAGCCGTCAGTAGCGCAGCAGCGTGCGAGGCTGTCAACACAAGGCGAGCGAACCACCCTGTACGCGGCGCGGCCCTGTGTCCGGAACCGATGGGAGGTGGTTCGATTCGTTATTAGGCCCGACGTTTACGCCGGGTTCCGTGATGTGCGACAGCTGGTCTGAGCCTCGTTCACGAGGCTTCTCGCTGTTCAATGCGGACTGCAGCGAGAAGCCCGGTGAACCGGGCTCAGGCGGAACTCGTTTGCAGTACGACCCGGCGTGAACGCCGGGCCTAATAGCAGGAGCGACCGTCCCGATTGATTGCGGCCAGCGGCCGCGTTGGGAATTCCGTCGTTCGTTGCAGGGGGACACCTGTCGTCAAGCGTGTGGTATCTTGGCAATCGTCTGGAAGCAGAGTTAATGCGGGCCTTCGGTGGCGGTTTCTCAGCGGGGGAAACTGCCGATGTACGCCACGCTTGATCGAAACGGTTCCATGTCCGCGAACACATTGCCGACCACCGGCACGGTGGCGATTACAGGGGCGTCGGGGCTCGTCGGGGCGGCCCTGATCCGAGCGCTGGACGAGTCCGGCACGCCGGTGCTGCGTCTGTCGCGCCGGCCAGGGCCGGGGACGATCGAGTGGGATCCGTCGCAGGGCGTCGGCGACACGTCGCGGCTCGAGGGCGTCGCAGCAGTCGTGCATCTGGCGGGCGAGAACATCGCCAGCGGACGCTGGACGGACGCCCAGAAACGGCGCATCCGCGACAGCCGGGTGGAAGGAACGCGAAACCTGGTGAGCAGCCTGGCGAAGCTCTCGTCTCCGCCCCGTGTGCTGGTGTGTGCATCGGCGATCGGGTTTTACGGCGATCGCGGGGACGAACTGCTGGACGAATCGAGTCCGCCGGGAAGGGGCTTTCTGGCGGATACCTGCCGCGAATGGGAAGCCGCCGCCGACGGGGCGAAGGCCTTCGGCGCACGCGTCGTGCAGGCTCGATTCGGCGTCGTCCTCAGCAAGGACGGCGGTGCACTGCAGAAGATGCTGCTGCCGTTCAAGCTGGGTATGGGGGGGCGCATCGGGTCGGGGCGACAATACTGGAGCTGGGTGGCACTGCCGGATGTTGTCGGCGCGATTCGGCATGCGATGGTCACCACATCGCTATCGGGGCCGGTGAATGTCGTCTCGTCGCAGCCAGCGACGAATGCGGAATTCACAAAAGCCCTGGCGAATGTGCTGCATCGCCCTGCGGTATTTCCGATGCCGGCAGCAGCGGCTCGGCTGGCGTTTGGCGAAATGGCAGACGAGCTGATGCTGGCGAGCGCGCGGGTCGTACCGAGGAAACTGGAGGCGAGCGGGTATAGGTTCCAGTACGACTATCTGGAGACGGCATTACGGGATGCGTTGAAGTGAGAATCGGAGATGGAACAGGAGACCTGCGGTCGGCGGTGCGGCGCGGTCAGGAGACCGGCCGCAACCTGATACAGGGGATGGAATGACGGCGAAGCGCGCGTCGATCGTGTGGTTCCGGCAGGACCTGCGGCTGGCCGATAATCCGGCGCTGACGGCGGCCGTCGAACGCGAGGCGCCGGTCGCGTGCGTTTACATCTGGGCGCCCGATGAAGAAGGCGACTGGCCGCCGGGGAGCGCGAGCCGCTGGTGGCTGCACCATTCGCTGGCGAGTCTCGATGCTCAACTGCGCGAGCGCGGGAGCCGGCTCATCATCCGGCGCGGACCGACTCTCACAGCCTTGCAGGCAATCATCGCGGAAACCGGTGCGGAGGCCGTGTTCTGGAACCGTCGTTACGAGCCGGCCGTCGTGCGGCGGGATGCGCAGGTCCTGCGATCGCTGAAGCAATCCGGCGTGCAGGTGTCGCATTCCAACTCTGCGCTGCTGTTCGAACCGCATGACGTGGAGACCGGACAGGGCAAGCCGTACCAGGTGTTCACGCCATTCTGGAAGGCGTGTCTGGCGAAACCCGCACCGGACGAGCCGCTGCCGGCGCCCGACAAGATTCTCGGCGTCACCCCCGGCCTGGAATCGCTGGCGCTCGACCAACTCCAACTGCTGCCGACGATTCCCTGGGATCGCGGCTTCTATCATGCCTGGGATCCCGGAGAGCCGGCGGCACTCCAGGAGTTGTCGCGCTTCGTCTCAGAGCGGATGCATGACTATCCCGAGGCGCGCGATGTTCCGGCCGAACCGGGGACATCGCGGATGTCGCCGCGGCTGCACTTCGGGGAGATCGGGCCGCGACAGGTGTGGGCGGCGGCGAGTGCGAAACCGCAAGCGAGTGGAGGTGCGTATCTGCGAGAGATCGGCTGGCGGGAGTTTGCGCATCATGTTCTGCATCATTTTCCGCAGACGACGCGGGCGCCATTGCGGGACAAGTTCGAGAAGTTTCCGTGGCAGACGGATGCGGCGGCGCTTAAGGCGTGGCAGCGCGGGCGGACGGGGTACCCGATTGTCGATGCCGGCATGCGCGAGCTGTGGGAGACCGGCTGGATGCACAACCGCGTGCGGATGATTGTCGGCTCGTTCCTGACGAAGGACCTGCTGGTCTCGTGGACGGCCGGCGCCCGCTGGTTCTGGGACACGCTGGTCGATGCAGACCTCGCGAACAACACGCTGGGCTGGCAGTGGATCGCCGGTTGCGGGGCGGATGCAGCGCCGTACTTCCGCGTGTTCAATCCGGTTTCGCAAGGCGAAAAGTTCGACGGCGACGGCGCGTACGCCCGGCGCTGGGTGCCGGAGATCAGCGGCTTGCCGGACGGCGCGATTCACGCACCGTGGACGGCGGATCGCAGTGAATTGCAGCGTGCGGGCGTGACGCTCGGGGAGACCTACCCGGAACCGATGGTCGACCACGCGGCGGCGCGAAAGCGCGCGCTGGAGGCGTATGGGCGGTGAGTGCGAAACCGCCAGCGACGTACGATGGCGATCTGCGCTCTACGGAGCGGTGAGTGTTTTGCCGGCGGCGGTAACGGTCAGTCGCTGACGCGTGAGCAGTTGCCGGCGGTCGTCGAGGATCTGCGTTTCGCGTTGAGCGACTCCAAACGGCAGTTCATCGCAGATCCACACGTCGCAGCGCTGATGCGTTGACCGGCCGGTCGGCACGTCCGTGGTTGTGGACGACGTGTACGACTGCAGGCAGCGGAACGCGTCGGTTCGCAGCGAGAGACGGAGATAACGTTCGGCGGCGGCGCGATAGTTCGCTGCATCTCCGGGAATGCCGGTCCAAAACTTTTCGGCGGCGGATGTCACGGCGGAATCCGTGCCGTCGGGCCACTGCAGAAACGCGGACGGCGGCGCCGTCGCGGCGAACGCCACTGGATCGACGGCGTACGTGCTGAGAGTCGTGTGCCCGTCGCGCATTTCCGTGACTTCGACGATGCGAACCTCGGTTCCAGCGACGACATCGCGACCGCCATCGGCGATGCGAATGGAGACCGGGATGTTTTCAATGCCGCGTCCGGAGAGTTCGACCCAGTAGTCGGGATCGCGGTGCGGTGCGTCCGGCAGCCGGCTGACCCAGGTGGTGAGCGGCCGCTCGAGCTGCGGCGGCGGGTCGCTGTAGTCGATCCAGCCGGCGCGGGTCATGACGTCGAACAGCCAGGGCTGCCTCCACGGCGTGCTGAACGGACACCAGGCGGAGAAGACCGAGAGCGCGAGTGCGGAGCCGATCAGTGAGCGGGCGGTTCTGCCGGGCTCCCAGTTCTTGAAGGCGACCGGGATTGCCAGCAGCCAGAAGGGGACGAGCCACAGCATCCACCGCAGCGCGACGCTGACGCCGCCGTAGTTATAGTTCGCCGTTCGCGTGAGGTAGAACGCGAGGGTGATGAGCGTGAGAGCGGCGCCGAGGAGCTGGATCGGTGCGAAGCCGGCAAGCGTGGTTGTGAGCGGTTCGTGAGAGCGACGGCGAGCTGCGAAGTCGCGTGCGGCGCGGGTCCAGCCGAGGAGCGTGAGCACGAAAATCGGCGAGAGCGACAGCAGGCCGTGGTGACCGATCACGCAGTGGACTAAATAGGCGGGAAAGGAGTCGATGTTCTTGTCGATGCCGCGCGGGTGCATCCAGTAGCTGGGGACCCCTTCGTGGACGAACTCGTACAGCTCCGAGCCATAGGCCGAGTAGAACGGCATCGGGCCGCCGGTGACGAGCATGTTCGTCGCAAAGAATGCTGCGAGCGGAACAATGGCCGCCGGAACGAACCAGAGCAACGTCCGGCGGAATGAAACGACAGCGAGCCAGCCGGCGATCGCGACCAGGAACGCGGCTGCCGGCAGCTCGCAGGTGAACGCAATGGCCGACCAGAATCCGGCGGCCGCGAACCACCAGCCGCTCTGTCGATTCTCGGCGAAGATCTGGTTCAGCGCGTACAGCGCGAACACGATGCTGAACGCCGCCGGTGTGTGGTTGTTGAAGGTTGTGACGAACGGCAAAAGGAGGGTCGCGAAGCCGGCGGTAAGGGCGGTGAGGATGGTTGCGAAACCGCAAGCGGCAGATGTGAGCGAACTTTTACGGACGAGGCGCAGGAGGAGGGTGAGCGCGATCGTCATCGGAAAGACATTGATGACGCACAGGATCAGCCGCGTCGTGGCTTCCAGGTGATTGCCGAGTGTCCAGCCGAGCGTATGGCGAACCGTCCAGTAGAGGCCGGCGACGAGCGTGGCGAGCAGCGGCGGCTTCGTCGAGTAGAAGTGCTCACCGGATTTGACGAGGTCGATGGTGTCCCAGCCGGGGACGCGGCGGGCGTCGTCAATCCGGTAGGTCCCCTGTTCGACGAGTGCGCGGACCGTGCACCAGCGGGAACGGTCGTTGGCGCTTTGCAGCGGCTCGGCCTGCATCAGCCGCGCGATACTGAGTGCGGTGGAGACGACAATCACGAGCCGGCAGAGCCAGGCGAGCGCGGCGGAATCGCGCGGTGCTGCGTCGGGTTGTGCGGCGATCTCGCTCACAACAGTTCGCGCAGGTGGAAGTGATGTTTGCCGAGCTTGCCGCCGTAATTGCCGGCCGTGACATGCAGCAGGCCCGGGACCTGGCAGGCGGCATGCAGGCCGGCGCGCATCGCTGCCTGGACGGCATTGAATGACAGCCCGTCGATGACAATCTCGTAGACCGCCTGGCAGCCGTCGGGGAGTTCGGTCTTTACGAGGGGACGCAGCGTCGGGCAGTAGGCGTCGTTCGTGCTGGCCTTGAGCTTCTTGTACTGGGAGCCGACCTTGCTGCCGGACCGGACGATGCCGCCGGGAAATGGAAGCATGGCATCGGGGACATCGCGGATGGCACGGACGGCGGCTTTCGCGGCCGTGAGTGCGGACACCTGCGACTTGCCGCAGAACAACAGGTTGCCGCCGCCGACGCCCTTCTGCGTGCCGAAGCGGTCTTCGCAGACGAACTCGCCGTCCATCACGGGGAGCCGCCAGTACCGCTTCTTGCCGAGCTTCTTCGAGAACTGGTAGCCATCCCCGAAGTAGCGGATCGCGCCGCCGACGGAAAACTGCTGATCGCGCGGCGCATCCAGCCCGCTGTAGCAGGCGGTGGTGGCGCAGGTGAGGACGCACTGGCCGACGCGATTGATGACGGCCTTGGCCAGAGCGTCGCGGGTGAAGCCGAACATCAGCACGGCGATGCCGGGCCGGCCGTCGGGAGTCTCGTCGGGACTGAGGGAGCGTTCGACGCCGGCTTCGCAGTCGCAGGCGATCACGCTGGTGGCGAAGCCGGTGAGCTGGGTGGCGGCGGTTTTGGCCCAGTCAAACGAGCGGGCGGTGATCAGCACGCGGGTGCCGACCATCGTGAAGGCTTCGGCGAAGGTATCGGCGATTGATACGCCGTTGAGTTCGGGCATGGCAGGCGGCGAGTTGCACGGCAGGTCCCTCGCGGGAAACCGACAGTGTACCGCCGTGCGTTGAAATGAGAACCGAAAGGAATCGACACAAAGTCGCAGAGACACGGAGACGCGCAAAGAAGAAAGGAGAGTCGGGGCAGATAACATTGAGCAGGAAGCATACGGGCGCATGCGTCGCTCTTAATTCCTTCTTTCTTTGTGCGTCTCCGTGTCTCTGCGTCTTTGTGTCAATCTTTTCGCGAGAGTTGAATCTCGGCAGGCGCATGCTGATAATGTGTTCAGTTCGGGCCGGGCGATGCGGCCCCTGGTTTGCCGCATTGGGACGGCCATGCTCGCGAAGCTGCTGACGTACTCGCTGTACGGCATCGATGCCCGGCCCGTGGAGGTCGAGGTCGATATCTCGCCGTCCGCCATGCCGAAGACAATTCTCGTGGGACTGGCAGAGGCGGCCGTCAAGGAGAGCACGCACCGCATCGAGCGCGCGCTGGTCAACAGCGGATATACGCGGCCGATTGACCGCATCGTCATCAACCTGTCACCGGCCGATTTTCCCAAGGACGCCGCGTCGTTCGACCTGCCGATCGGATTGGGTTTTCTGATCGCGAGCGGGCAACTTTCGTCGGACAGGCTGAACGCCTACGCGTCGGTCGGCGAACTGGCGCTGGACGGGACAGTGCGTCCGATCAAGGGCGTGCTGTCGATGGCGCTGCAGTGTCAGCGTGACGGCCGGCGCGGCCTCGTCGTGCCGGTGGCGAATGCGCGGGAAGCATCGGTCGTCGAAGGAATCGAGGTGATCCCGGTCGGCTCGCTGGCGGAGGCGGTCGGGTTCTACAGCGGGCAACTGGAGATCGAGCCGACGCCGTTCAGCTGGAAGGACGCGGTCCGCGAGTACGGCCGGTATCCCGTGGACTATGCGGATGTGAAAGGGCAGGAATCGGCGAAACGTGCGGTGACGGTCGCGGCCTCCGGACGACACCATCTCCTGATGATCGGCTCA
>JAEUIG010000508.1 GCA_016795125.1 Planctomycetaceae bacterium
GATGCGGCGCATGATCGAAGTAGCCGTACGCGTGCGGATTGTGCAGCGCGCCGTGCTTGCCGAAGGATTTGACGAGGTACGCCCCCTGCACGCCGTGCAGCAGGATGTGGCCCCCCCAATTCGTGCTGTACAGCAGGCGGCCGGTGGCGTCGAAATCGAGCCCCCACGAATTGCCGCCTCCTTCGCAGAACAACTCGAACTGCTTCGTCACCGGGTGATACCGCCACACTCCCTGCTGGAACTCGATGCCGTTGATGTTGGCCGTCACCGTGCTTCCCTGGCAGCCGTACAGCCACCCGTCCGGTCCCCAGGTCAGCGAGTTGGCGACGCTGTGCGCGTCCTCCATCCCGAACCCGGTCAGGCAGACCTCGGGATCGCCATCCGGAACATCGTCGCGGTTCCTATCCGGGTAGAACAGCAGATACGGCACGTTGAGCACGAACACGCCGCCGTGGCCGAACGCGATCCCGGTGGTGAGATTGAGACCGTCGATGAAATCGCGGCCGGCATCCATGCTGCCGTCGCCGTTGGTGTCCTCGAGAATCGTGATGCGGTCCGCTCCGCGGGGCCCGTGCGGCGGCGGCTCGGGGACGCGGTCGTACTTCGTCCGCGAGAACCGATCGACGGTGACGCGATTGAGCCCCTCGGGGTTTGGGTACTGGAGATACTGGATCACCCACAGCCGTCCGCGATCGTCGAACTCGATCGCCACCGGCTGGCGGACCAGCGGCTCGGCGGCGACGACCTGGACCTCGAAACCGTCCGGGACCGTCATCCGGGCGACGGACTCGTGGGGCGTCAGGCCCTGGGCGTGCGTCGCAGTCATAAACACACAGGCACACAGGAACGCCGCAGTGCCCATGACGTGTGTGCGACAGTTCACCGCAGAGATCGCAGAGGAACGCAGATGAATTCTGTCAGGCAGTGTTTCTACCGTTCGCAAGTGCGTAATCATCGACATCCTCTGCGATCTCCGCGATCTCTGCGGTGAGTCTGTTCTGGCGATTCCAACGACTGCTGCGTTAGAGTGATGGTATGGACTCAGCGACTCGATTTCGACGCCATCCGGACCGCCCGTGCGAGCGCCGGGTTTCAACCCCGCCGTCGGTCTTCGCCGCGCTCCTGCTGGCTGCGGCTGGTGCCGGAATCGCCACGGCGGACGAGCCGGTCGACTTCAACCGGGATGTCCGGCCGATCCTGTCGGACAAGTGTTTCGCCTGCCACGGGCCGGACGCCGCACATCGCGAAGCCGACCTGCGGCTCGATGTCGGCGAGAACGCCATCGCGGTGAGCGCCATTGTTCCCGGCAATCCGGCCGAAAGCAGCCTGGTGCAGCGGATCACGTCGGTTGATGACGCCGAGCGCATGCCGCCCGCGGACTCGGGGAAGGACCTGACTCCTGCAGAGATCGACACGCTGACTCGCTGGATCGCAGAAGGAGCGAAGTACGCGCCGCACTGGGCGTATGTCAAACCGCAGCGGGTCGAACCACCGCGGACTCAACACGCGACGCGCAACTGGATCGACGCGTTCGTCCGTGCACGGCTGGAGCGTGAGGGACTCTCGCCGGCGCCCCCGGCAGATTTACGGACGCTGGCACGACGGCTGCATTTCGACCTCATCGGGTTGCCGCCGCAGCCGGATGCCGTCGACGCATTCGTTGCGAGCACCGATCCGCAGGTGTACGACCAGCTCGTCGACCGGCTGCTTGCCAGCGGGCATTTCGGCGAACGGCTGGCGATGTACTGGCTCGACCTCGTCCGTTATGCCGACACCGTCGGCTATCACGGGGACCAGGAACACCATGCGTCGCCGTACCGCGATTACGTCATTGATGCGTTCAATCTGAATCTGCCGTTCGACCGGTTCACGCGCGAGCAACTGGCCGGAGACCTGCTGCCGAGTCCGACGACCGATCAGCAGATTGCAACGTGCTACAACCGCCTGTTGCAGACGTCGCACGAAGGGGGCGTCCAGCCGAACGAGTACATCGCGATCTATGCGGCGGACCGGGTGCGGAATGTCTCGGCGGCCTGGATGGGCGCCACCGTCGGCTGCGCGCAGTGCCACGACCACAAGTTTGATCCGTACACGGCGAAGGATTTCTACGCGCTGGCGGCGTTCTTCGGGGACATCGATGACGAGCGGCATCTGCGGGGCGACGCGAGCAACTCGCTGCCGACGAAGCGCGCACCGGAGATTCCGGTGTTCACCCGACGGGAACGGGAGCAACTGGCGGCGGTCGATGCGCGAATTGCGGCGGTGCACGAATACCTCGGGGAGTATCGGAGCGCGGAGCTGACGGACCTCGCCGCTGAACGGGCGGCGATTGAGGCCACGCAGCGGAAGGTAATGGTCACGCAGGCGCTGGAGTCTCCGCGGACGCAGCGGCTGCTGCCGCGCGGAAACTGGCTCGATGAATCTGGTCCGGTCGTTGCACCGGCGATACCGGAGTTCCTCGGCACACTCAATGTCGACGGCCGCGCGACGCGGCTCGATCTGGCGAACTGGCTGGTCGATGCCGAGCACGGCGCCGGCGGCCTGACGGCGCGGGTGTTCGTCAACCGGCTGTGGTCGCTGTTTTTCGGCGCCGGGCTGTCGCGCTCGCTGGAGGATTTCGGCGGACAGGGGCAGCCGCCGACGCATCCTGAGCTGCTGGACAACCTCGCGGTGGAGTTCATCGACAGCGGATGGGACATAAAACACGTGGTGCGGCTCATCGTCACCAGCAATGCCTACCGGCAGTCGTCGGCGGCTGCGCCGGACCTGCTGGCCCGCGATCCGGACAATCATCTGCTGGCGCGGCAGGGACGTTGGCGCGTGCCGGCGGAGACCATCCGCGACACGGCGCTGTCGGTCAGCGGGCTGCTGATCGAGGAAGTCGGAGGCGCGAGCGCGCGGCCCTACCAGCCGGCCGGCTACTACCGGTATCTCAATTTTCCGACGCGCGAATACGCCGCGTCAACCGACGCCAGCCAGTGGCGGCGCGGCGTGTACGTTCACTGGCAGCGG
>JAEUIG010000514.1 GCA_016795125.1 Planctomycetaceae bacterium
CGGCCGACCTCTCCCAGACGTCGTCGGACGACGCCGCGTTTGCAGAGACCCTGGCTCGGGCGCAGGCTCCGCTCACCGTGTTCCTGGCCGATGCAGACGCCCTCGACGCGGGGACGTTGTCTGACGTGCGCGAGATGGTGGTTGCGCTGCGACTGGCCGGCGGCAACACGCGCAACCTGTCGGAGATGTCGGTGGAGGAGGTCCCCTCCTTCCTCCTGGGACTCGATGCCGCCGAGGAAGTCGTGCTCGCCGGCAATCAACTCGCGAATTCCCCGGCGGCGCTGGAGACGCTTGGCGTCTGGCTGCAGCGCGGAGGCAAGCTGTGGATTCCGCTGGACGGCGTCGACCTGCGAACGGTCGAACTGCTGTTGTCGGATGCCGTTCACATCACGTTTGTGGATCGTGTGCGGCTCGCGCAGGTCAATCTGCAGAACCGGGCCAAGGGGGTGGCGTCCGGACCCTCGATTTCGCGCGAAACTCCGGTCGAGATGGTCCGCGTGATTGCGCCTGGCGTCAACGTCATCCACGAGGTCGACGGCTGGCCGGCCTCGTTCTGGGTGCCGGTCGGGGATGGGCAGGTGCTGTTCACCACTCTGTCCCCCAGGGCGTGGATGCGTCCGCGCTTGCCGCACGAGCAGGTGGCGCAACTGGAGCGGAACTCGTCGTTCATCGCGGAGACGGGCCTCGACGAACTGGCGACCTATATGGCGACTCCGCTCAATCCGCCGCCGCTGTTGCCGGCGGATTTCGCGGAGTACCTGTCAGGAGATGTCGGCCTGCGCGTTCCGGCCCGCGGGGCGATCCTTGGCGTGTTCGGCCTGTTCTGGGTGGTTTGGCTGGCAATCGGCGCCTGGTTTCTGCGGCAGGCCCGACTGGAACGGTTGGCGGTGGTGGGGCCGGCACTGGCATTCGTCGCCGCAGCGCCGCTGGCGGTGCTCGGCCACCAGATGCGCAGTGCAGCGCCGCCCACGGCGGCTGTCGCGGAACTCGTGCGCGGTGGGGCGGGAGCATCCATGCTGCACAGCACGGGAGCCGCCACATTGTTCGTGCCCGGCACCACCGACACGCAGATCACGGCGTCGCAAGGCCGGCTGATCGTGCCGAATCGCGACCGCCTGGATGGCAAACGACGCGCACTGCAATCGACCGATCTCGGTGACTGGCAGTGGTCTCCGCTGACCTTGCCGACCGGCGTGCAGGGGGCATTCACCGAACAGCACCAGGCGCTGGCAACGCCCTTGCGGGCCGCCGTGACGTTCGGGCCCGACGGGCTGCACGGACAGTTGCAGGCGTCCGCGTATGGAGAACCGGGCGACCTGTTGATCGCCGCAGCTTCCTCACAGAAACTGGCGGTGCGGCTGAGCGCCGACGGATCATTTGCCGCCGGGCGCAACGATGTGCTTGAGCCTGGAAACTACTATTCCGGCGCGCTGCTGACCGATCAGCAGCGTCGCAGGGCGATCGTCTACGATCGACTGCTGCAGTCCGCTCGCGGAGTGCGATTTCCGCAGCGGCCGACGTTGCTCGCCTGGGCGCGACCGACTGAGACAGGGCTGCAGTTCGCGGATGAGATGCAGCAGTCCGCGACGTCGTTGCTGGCAATTCCGCTGGAGTTCACGTCGCCGCCGCCCGGCACGGACGTCACGATCCCGTCGCCGTTGATGACCTACGATGTTGTCGGCACGTCCGACGGCCTGCCGCCGACGATTTACGACCCCCGCACGGGGCAGTGGCAGAAGTCCAGCGCCGTTGCCGATGTGGTCGTCCGGTTCCGGGTGCCGGAATCGGTGCAGCCTGTTGTGCCGCGGGCTGCGACACTGACAATCAAGGTTCGGGCGCCGTGGCGGACGGTCGAACTCTCCGCCGGCTCAACCGAGCAATCGGTGCCGATTGCCACGTTGACCAGCCCGGAGGGTCCGATCAGCGCCGTGACGATTTCCGATCCGGTCGCACTGGCTGTCGGCGTCGATGGAGTGCTGCCGATTCGCGTCCGCGTGGGCGAGCTGCAGGCGGAAGGCGCCGACCTGTCGGCGCTCAAGGACGTTGATCGCTCGTGGCAGGTGGAGTCGTTCGGGCTGGAGTTCACCGGCCGCACGGAAGACCGGGACGTGGAAGGTGAAGTGCGCGAATGAACAACGAACCGGTGGTAATCGCGGATCGGCTGACCAAGCGGTATGGAGAACATACCGCGCTGGACAACCTGTCGCTGACGGTGGAACGGGGGCAGATCCTGGGATTCATCGGTCCCAACGGCGCGGGGAAGACGACGACCATCAGCATCCTCGTCGGGCTGTCGAAGCCGACCAGCGGCTCAGCGCGGATCGCGGGCGCCGACTGTGTCCGCGACACGCAGCAGATCAAGCGGCTGATCGGCTACATGCCGGACACGTTCGGCACGTACGACAACATGCGGGTTCGCGAGTACCTGGATTTTTTCGGTGCGGCCTATGGCATTCCGCGGCGCGACCGGCGGGCGCGGATCGCAGCCGTCCTCGAATTGACGAACGCAACCTGGATGCAGGACCGGTTCGTCGATGCCCTCAGCCACGGCATGAAGCAGCGCGTCGGGATCGCACGCACGCTGCTGCACGATCCGCAGGTGCTGATCCTCGACGAGCCGGCCAACGGGCTGGATCCGGTGGCGCGCATCGAGATGCGGACCCTGCTGGAGCAGTTATCCGACGCCGGCAAGACGCTCATCGTCACCAGTCACATCCTCCCGGAACTCGGCCGCATCTGCGACGTCGTGGCGATGATCACCAACGGTGTCCTGAGGGCATTCGGGACCGTCGATGAAATTGTCGCCAAAGTCCATCCCGAACGGATGATGGAACTGCAACTGGCAAATGCCGCCGGACTCGGGGATGCGGCCGCCATGGCGCGGCGATTCGTCGAGAACGCTGCCAGCGTGTCGACGTCGGAATCGGAGCGGGTGGTTCGCTTTCGCACCAACCGCACGGATGACGAACTCACGGAACTGCTGGCGCAGCTGATCGGTGCGAAGATTCGCGTGGCGCAGTTCCGGGAAGTGCCGATGGACCTGGAGGATGCATTCCTCTCCGTCGCCGGTCACACAGGCGCCGATACCGGACGTGCCGATTCGCTCGGCCGCAGTGCGCCGACGCCGGATCACCAAGTCGCCGGGGGAGCGTCCCGGTGAACGCGATCCTCGAACGCGAACTGCTCAGCCTGCTGAGGTCCCGGAAGGCGTTCGCCATCCAGGCGGCTGTCGCCATCCTCTGCGGACTGCTGGTGCTGATCCGCTGGCCCGACGGAGCGCGCGTCGACCTGGCGGGGGTCCGCTCTCGCGAGGTGTTCATCCTCTTTGGATACGGCCTGCTCACCGCAGTGGTCCTGCTCGTCCCGGTCTTCCCCGCCACGAGCATCGTCCGCGAGCGCCAGCAGAAGACGCTCGTGCTGCTCATTCACTCCCCGCTGACTCCGCTGACGATCTACCTCGGCAAGCTCGTCGCCACACTGGGGTTTGCGCTGGTGCTGATCGCGCTGACGGCCCCCGGCGCGGCGGCCTGCCACGCGATGGGAGGCGTGTCGCTGTTCGGCGAAGTGCTGCCGCTCTATGGCGTGCTGATCGTTGCCGCGGTTCAGTTCGGAACGCTCGGCCTGTACGTCAGCAGCCGGGCCAGATCGGCGGACGGGGCGCTGCGCGTCACCTATGGACTGGTGCTCCTGCTCGCCGTGTTTGTTCTGCTCCCGCACATGTTCCTGCAGGGCAGCGGGAGCCTGTTCGGTCAGATCGCGGAAGCGATCCGTTGGGTGTCGCCCATCCCGGCCGTCATGCGGGTGGTCGGACACGGGGATGTCGGCGAAGCGGCCAACGGCGGCGTCCATGGTCCGCTCTTGTACGTCGCACTGGCTCTCGGTTTATCAGTCGCACTGGCGACGGCGACGATTCGGCGTTTGAACTACCGCATGCTCGATCGCACGCGATCGTCCGGCATCGTGACCGACGATCAGGCATCAGGCACACGCCTCGTTCGGCGGTTGCTGTTCATCGTCGATCCGCAGCGGCGCAAGGCGGAGATCGGCGATTCCACAAATCCGGTGCTCGTGAAGGAATTTCGCACGCGGCAGTTCGGCCGACTGCACTGGCTGCTGCGGCTGGTCGCCGGCTGCGCGACGGTCTCGCTCGGATTGACGTACGCCACCACGCTCGGCTCGGTTGGTTTTGGAGCCGAGACGATCGGCGGCATCATGGTGCTGATGCAGGTGGCGCTGATCCTGCTGCTCACACCGGGACTCGCCGGGGGACTCATCAGCGGCGAACATGAGAGCGGCGGCTGGCGGCTGCTGCGGCTGACGCCGCTGGGCGCCGGCGTGATCGTGCGCGGCAAGCTGATCAGCGTGCTGGCCACGATGACGCTGATCCTGTGCGCGACGCTGCCGGGATACCTGGTGATGATGCGGATCAACCCGCTGATGAGCGGCCAGATTACGCGGGTGGTGATTTGCCTCGTGCTGGCCGCGCTGTTCGCAATTGCGCTCAGCGCGGCGGTCAGCAGCCTGTTCCAGCGATCGGCGGCCGCGACGGCGACCGCGTACTGCCTGCTGTGGCTGGTCTGCGCGGGACCGCTGTTGATCTGGCTCGGGCGCGACGCACCCTTTGGACATGAGACCGTGAGCGGCGCACTGCAGTTTTCGCCGCTGGCGGCGGCGCTCAGCGCGATCCGGGCGCCTGGCTTTGCCGCCTATGATCTGACGCCCGCCAACTGGTGGATCATGGGGACGGCGACCGTCGTGCTGATTGTGATTCTGTCCGTCCGCGTACGTGTGCTGTTGCGGCCGTCGTAGAGGGGTCACCGTTCGGAGATTGGAGAGGGTGCCACTGGCTTCGCCTGTGCCTGTCACGCTGGTGGTTGGACTTGCGTCGCACTGGCAGAGGCAGTGGTACTCACGATTCAAGTGCGTGACGTTGTGGGAGCGTGGTGTCGCATGCAGATGGTGGATCGGAACAATCAGCCTGGAGATCGGCAGCACCGCATTGCGGCGACTGTCTGTCTGCTGCTGGCGGCGTGGTGTGCGCCGGTCCCCGCAGATCAGCCGCTGCTGGACTGCGTGATGAACCACGACCCGCAGTTGCCGGTCCAGGCGACCCGGTATGTGCTGCCGCCAGAGTGGCAGTCGCTGTGGCAGCAGGCCCTGGAGGGCCCGGAGGAGGACCTGCGACGCGAGGCGGCCGAAGCGATTGCGCGGGCTCATCGCCTGGGTTCCAGTGGATTGGACACGTTCCCGGACGCGTTGCGCGGAGCTTTGACAGCGTCGAAGAATCCCGCCGTGCGGCTGACCATCGCAACGGCGCTGATCGAGCTGGATGTTTCCGACGCGGCTGCTGAGTTGGCCGCCATGGTGGACGCCGGCGGCGATCGCGAATCCCTGGTGATTGAATCGGCGCTCGCCCGCTGGCGCTATGCTCCGTACCGGGAAGCCTGGCTCAAACGTCTCGCCGCGCCTCAGGAAACCTCGCGCCGGCGACTGCTGCTGGCGATCGACGCCGTGCGAGTGGTTGGTGACACGGGCGCGGAGTCGTCGCTGCGAACCCTGGCGTTGGAACGCACCCAGCCCGCAGACATCCGGCTGGCGGCCGCCGAGGCGCTGGCGATTCTGCACACCGGTGAGTTGATCGACGATGCTCGATGGCTCGCCGCGGATGCTTCCCAGAGGGGCATTGTCGACCGGCTGGTGGCGGTTCGCATACTCGGCACGGACCAAAGCGAACCAGTCCGGCAACTGCTGGTGGAACTGGCTGTCGATCCGCAGTCGGCCGTCGCCGTCGCCGCACTCCAGAAGTTGCTTGTCGTCGACCCGCTGCTGGTTCAGCCTCTCGCGAGGCAACTGCTGGGCCGGCCGGAGGCGGAGTTGCGACAACTGGCGGCGCG
This sequence comes from Planctomycetaceae bacterium, assembly GCA_016795125.1. Taxonomy (GTDB): domain Bacteria; phylum Planctomycetota; class Planctomycetia; order Planctomycetales; family Planctomycetaceae; genus JAEUIG01. Next base: position 5,895 of record JAEUIG010000514.1, read on the forward strand.
GGCGCTGTTCGAGCGACCGACGGTCGAGCATGTCGTGACTCTGGCCAGGCTGCTCGACGATTCGCATTTCGACGTGCGTGTGGCGGCACGGCAACATCTGTATGTACTGGCGGAGCAGCGGGAGCTGCACGATGCGGTCGTTGCCCACGTCGGCGAGGCGCTGCGAGCGCCGGGCTGGCGCGGGCAGGAACAGGCGGCCCGACTGGCGGGAGAGCTCGATCTGAAGCCTGAGAC
>JAEUIG010000538.1 GCA_016795125.1 Planctomycetaceae bacterium
GCTCACACATTCGGAGACACAAAATGTCCAAGCTCATTGCAGGGTTTTCGGTTGTCGGAATACTGATGGTTTTCGGCACGCTGGCGGAAGCCGGTCATGGCTGTTGCCCGTGCTCGCCGTGCCAGTGCACGCCCAGCGCCACCGCGCAGACCGGACCACAGTCGGCCGTTCCACCGGCGGCACCGTCCGTTGGTCAGACTCAGCAGAGTCAGTCGGTACAGCCCCAGACCGCTCCGCCGGTGGCGCCACGTTCCGGGGTGACGACTCGCAACTACTCGGTTCAGCCGGCTCCGGTTCAGACGTATCGCGCGGCACCCAGGTCCCGCGGACGTCAGCCTTACAGCCCCGAACAGCGGCTGCATCCGTCGAACCGCTTGATGGGACCGTAAACTGAGTTTGGGGTTGAGCGGTCATCACCGCGGCGAATTCCCCTGGGGTTCGCCGCGGTTCTTGTAGATGACTCAGCGTTCGGCCAGTGCCGGGGAAGCGCGCAGTCGATGAGCGGCGAACGAGGCGTGCCATTGCTGCTCCAGTTCGGGCAGGCCGCCTTCGATGGCAAACGCGCCGCGGAGCGATTCGTCGTTTCCTGACTGCCGCACGTGGCGAGCATATTGCAGCAGCCGCTGACGGCCACCCTGTTGCTCCAGCCAGCGAACCAGCGAGAGACTCGCTGCGTAACGCAAGTTCGCATCCAGACGTGAGCGCTGCCCATCGTCGAGGACTTCCGCGAGTTCGGGCAGCCTCCGGGCGGCAGCAGCTCGCTCGAGCAAGGTCAGCCGCTGAGTCTGCAGGGCCTCGCTTTCCGAAAGCATGGCCATGCCCTCGTTGAGCCAGGTCGGGACGCTGCAATCGATGAGCTGATCGGCCAGGACCACATGCGTCAACTCGTGAGGCAGCGCATTCCGCTGCCAGTCCGCCACATCGCCGCGAAGATCGATGCGGCGAAAGATGACGCGACCCTGGTCGCACGTCACCGTCGTACATCCCGCTGACTCGTCAGACGCATTCACGCTGAGTCGATATTCCGCCTGCGTTGAGTGAATCACGACGGCGCAGAGGGGACTCCACTCTCCGATCGCTTCGTTCTCAGTCCATGCCGAGATCAGCTCCCGTCGCAGCGCCTCGCAACGGATGGCGCATCGCCGGGCTATCTCCAGATCTCCGTGCGTCCAGAGGGTGAAATTCGGCGTCTCGGCCACCGTCCATGCACCGCGCCGCGCACACGTGCACTGGCAAGCCGCCGCTTCATCAAACGCGGTCGCACTCCGCTGCGCGCCCCAACCCGCGATCAACATCACCGCCAGGACTATCTGACGCGCCGTCGTTCGCTGCATTGGCCATTGCTCCGGTGTCGGAGCAATTCACAAACTGTTCCGCGACGGCCGATGTTTTGTTGTTCGTCACAACATCAACGCGCGACTGCAATTGGCCAAATCGGGCTGGCGATGAACAGATCGGCGACGATTGAACTTTGCGCGGCGCGTAAGCAGCTGTGCCAAGCAAGTGGGCAAGAACACTCGCTGAGTTCGGGGGATCGCCAACCCGGAGGAGGAACTCTGCGCAGTGAGCTCAGTGGTTTCCGCAGATCATCGGCGGGGACCCCCGGCACGTGC
>JAEUIG010000555.1 GCA_016795125.1 Planctomycetaceae bacterium
CTCCGAGAAGAATGCGGCGTAGCTCCAGAACGCGTCCTGCTTCCAGTCGTCAAACGGATGATCGTGGCACTGGGCACATTCGATCCGCACGCCGAGGAACACTCGCGACGTCGCCGCCGCCAGGTTTTCGACCTTCCCCTCCTTGGCCCGGTAGAACGCCACAGGGGTCGGCGTCGTCCCCTGGTCGAAGCCCTGCACGTCCTGCGCAGTGACCGGCAGCGTCAGCACTTCTTCCGCAATCTCGGCATAGTTGCGGTTCTCCGCCAGCCGCGACCGCAGCCACGCTTCGAATCCGGGGAGGAACACGCGGACAATCTGCTCTGTCTCGGCCTCCGGCAGCATCGCCGCACGCCACAGATTCGTGTAATGGACGATGTAGGTCGGCCCCGACAGCAGCCGCTCCACGACGTCGCGCCGTTTGTCGGGATTGGAGTCCGCCAGAAACTCGCGGACGTCGGCGACGGCCGGAATCCGGCCCGTCAGGTCGAGATGCACCCGCCGGAGGAACTCGGCGTCATCCGCCTGAGGAGCTGGCGCGATCTGTTCCGCCTCCCAGCGGGCGGCGATCCAGCGGTCGATTTCCGCCGCCACTGCAGCGACATCATCGCCGGCCGGCTCGGCGTCGGACGGAGCGTCCCCGGCAGCGGCCACCGTAAAACAGGCGAGAATCGCCGCGATTGGCATCCACAGCAGACTTCGGACGACCATGCACCAGCCTCCCCTGCGCCTCGGAACCGCTGCAAATTACGTCCCGAACCCGATCAGCGTTGGATGACTCTCATATTAACCGGAGAAAGGGGAGGGCGTCTGCACAGATCGGCGAATTCACCGCCCGCAGTCCGTCCCGGTCGAATTCTCCGGTCGCAGAATGACCCGCTCCATGATTCGTCCACCGTCCAGTTTGCTTGACGCAATCGACAGCCTTGCTATCCCCATTGCGGCAATTATAGTTGCACCCAATCGCTGCCAACGGGCAGCTCCCGGAGAGATGGCTGAGTGGCCGAAAGCGCCGGATTGCTAATCCGGTCTACGGTTTTTTTCCGTAGCGGGGGTTCGAATCCCCCTCTCTCCGCTTCAAATTCCAATCGCGCCAGGTCGTCCTCGTGGACGGTCTGGCGATCTTTATGCGCAATGCGTCGCCAAAACGCTGTTGCGTTCGGGCGCGCCGCGGCGGCTGGTTCGAAGGGAGTCGCTCATGGAAGTTGCCGTTCCCGTTGAAGACCTGGTTCGCGCGATCGACGTGGACTACTGCGACGGGGTCCCCGACGACGCTCTCATCGCCGCCCGCAGCCGCCGCGACGAGGTCATCCCGCATCTCATCGCGCTGATTCGCCGCGACACGGAACTCGTCCGCAGCGGGCAGGAGCCCTTACCCACCAGCGGCTTCTACGGCGCGCTGTTCCTGCTGACGGAGTTCAAGGCGAGCGAGGCCCTGCCTGCAATCCTCGACTCATTGTCCCTCCCGGGCGAATTGCCGTTCGAACTCTACGGCGACATTCTCACCCATGACATCAGCAGCGTTCTCGCGCAACTGGCCGACCAGGCGGTGATCGATCGCATGATCGGCGACCGCAGCCTCAACGAGTACGTCCGCTGGGAGGCAATGCAGGTTCTGCTGCACTTCGTTCGCGACGGACTTATGACTCGCGACGAGGCGGTCGCGAGACTGCGTTCGCACCTGAACAATGCACTCGCCAACGATGACAAAGAGGCGATGTACGGCCTGGTCAGCGAGTTGTATGCGTACGCCCCGGGCGAAGCGATGCCGGAACTCCGGCAGGCGTTCGCCCGTTACCTCCACGATGAGATCGGCTTCTCACTGAAGCACATTGAAGACAGCCTGGATGAACCCGGGCGGCACATCCAGAAATACCTGCGGCGCTGTGAACCGACAGGTTGCCCCGACGCCGTCGCCACGTTGCATAAGTGGTTCGACGATATGTCGTCGGAGGAGGATCCGATGTCGGAATCCGCTGAGGACGAGGAGTGGGAACAACTCGACGAGGAATTCGGCATCGGGCCCGATGAGAACGTTGAGGATTCCGCCAGCACGATCTACCGGCCCAAGGCAAAAGTCGGCCGCAACGATCCTTGTCCCTGCGACAGTGGAAAAAAGCACAAGAAGTGCTGTGGTCGCGGCCAGTAGCGCGGGTTCCGCCCATCACCCTGAACCCCGCCTTCGTCACGCCGCATCACATTTGCGACACGCTATTGATTTGGACGCAGCGTCAGTACGCCGCCGCGTGACGCCCCGCGCCGGGATCGCCGGCGGCGTCGAGACGGCCGGAGTTGCGATCAATGCGGATCGCCGACGGCGCCCAGAGCGACCCGGACGACACGTCCACATGATGTCCGCGCTTCCGCAATTCCTCCGTCGTCGCGTCCCCCACTCCCGCGTTCAGCAGCAGGCTTCCCAGCTGCGGAGGCGCCTGGCGGAATGACCCCACGAAATGGTTCGTTCCAAACCGGGGAGCCGTCACCGCCTCGGACACCGGCAAGTTGAAGTCGAGGCAGTTCATCACGATGGCCAGCGTCGCCTGATCCTGTCCGTCGCCCCCCGCCACGCTGACCGCCAGTTCGGGCCGACCTTTGTTGAGCACCAGCGTCGGCGTCAGCGTGATGCGTGGCCGCTTCCCCGGCGCGATGCAGTTCGGATGGCCTTCCCAGGTATTGAAGCTCTGCAGGCGCGACCCCAGCCATACTCCGGTCTCTCCGGCCTGCACTCCGCTCCAGCCGCTCGGCGTTGCCGCCACCACGTTCCCCCACCGGTCCGCCACCACGCAGGTTGTGGTGTCGTTAGTTCGCCCCGTCAGCCCGGTGCGTGTCGCGTCGGCAGCGAGCAGTGCGGTCCCGTGGACCGGATCACCCGGCTGCTGCACCTGCGATGCGTGCGCCGGATCGATCAATGTGCGCCGCAGTTCCGTGTAGTCGGTCGACAGCAGTTGCGGCAGTGGAACGTCCACGAACAATGGATCGCCGTACCACACGTCGCGGTCGGCCAGTGCCAGTTTCATGGACTCGACTGCGAGGTGAATGGCGAGCGGGCTGTTGTGACCGGCGGCGGCGATGTCGAATCCGTCGAGCAGATTCAGCGTCTGCAACAGGTAGGGTCCCTGCGTCCAGGAGCCGCACTTGCAGACCGTCCGGCCGCGATACAAGGCCGTGGCCGGCTCCTCGATCCGAGTCACATGACGCGCGAGATCGGAATACCGGATCAGCCCGCCGTTCGCTTCCGACCACGCCGCGAGTTCCCGCGCGATGGGACCGCGGTAGAAATAGTCCCCCGCCAGCCGCAGCCCGCGGCGTCGATCCGGCGACTGGGCTTCGGCGTCGATCAGCCGTCGCAAGGTCTTTGCCAGCAACGGATGCCACGGCTGCCCCTCCCGATCCAGAATCCGCAGAGTCGGTGCGGCGACGTCCGCCAGTCGCAAAGTGCCGTACCGTTCCAGCAGGGTGAGGCACGCATCCGGCGCCGCCGGGACGGCGGCCGGCAGTACGCCGTTCGCGGGAATGCCTCCCTGTTTCTCGAAGAACTCTCGGGTGGCAAGCTCGGGAGCGGTCCCCATTCCGGCGACGACCTCGACCACGTTCCGCGGCGCGTCGTACACCAGCATCGGCACTTCGCCGCCGAAACAGAACTGGTTTGACTCCACCACGCTGAGCGCCAGGATGGTCGCCGCCGCGCCGTCGGCCGCATTGCCGCCACGCTGCAGAATCTCCAGGCCCGCTGCGACGGCTTCCGCCCCTCCGGCCGAGACCGCCCCGTTCGATCCGCTCGCCTGCCACCCAATCGCGTCGTCGGCCCCCCACGATTGCGAGGCGTTCCCGGACCAGAGCACCGCGACCAGCAAGCCAGTGAACCGAACTGCCTTCCCTCGAAGCGACATGAGTTCCTCTCCCAACAGGAGTGATTGCGGCAATCAGAACTGCGCTGGCTCCCGAAACTGCATTACAATTCAACCAAGCCCACCTCGAACCGACAACCGTCGTCCAACCTCCGCCCCCTGACCCCTGAACCCTGACCCCTGCTGCATGTCGTCCGACAAGCTCCGACGCCAGATCGCCAGTGAAGCCGCGCGGCTGATGGCGACCGGTCGCGAAAACGACCTGTTCCGGGCGCGGCGCGCGGCGTCGCGCCGCATCCTGCGCGGCTGGATCCGCCCGGGAGAACTCCCTTCGGATGCGGAAATCCGGGACGAGATCGAACGCTGCGCCTACCTCTACGAAGGGGACGCCCGGTTCGACAACCTCCGGAATCAGCGGCTGGTCGCGCTGTCGCTGATGCAGCTCCTCAAGCCGTTCCGGCCGAGGCTCTTCGGGAGCGTCCTCACTGGGGACGTCCGCCGTGCGGGGATGGTCCGGTTGCAGGCCTTCGCCGACGATTCCACGTCCGTCCGCGCCACGCTGGAAGCAGCCGGACTGCAGTGTCAGGTGGCACCGGAACAGGTCAGTCGTCGCGGAACACGACGCACCCGGATCGCCGCCGCCTGTGACGTGTTCATTGCAGAGGTCGAGTGTTATCCCGCGGCATGCGCCGCGCACGCGTTCCGCAATGTGACGACCGGTGAATCGGTTCCGCGCGCGACCATGCGGCAGTTGTCGTCACTGATCCGGCGCGAGTATCCCGACGTGCAGTTTGATGACCTCGCCGGCGCGACCGCCTCGACCGACCGGTTCCAGGTCTATCGCATGCTGCTGCTGCCGCTGGCCGACGTCGAACAGCCGCGGCACGCGCATCCCGAAGGGGATGCGCTCTTCCACAGCCTGCAGGTGTTCGAGATCGTCCGCGCCGAACATCCGTGGGACGAAGAACTGCAGCTGGCGGCCCTGCTGCACGACGTCGGCAAGGCGATCGATCCGTTTGAGCATGTGCAGGCCGGACTCGCTGCGCTGGCCCCCTACATCACGGACCGCACGCATTGGCTGATCGAACAGCACTCGGACGCCCGCCGGTTGCTGGACGGAACCATCGGCGCGCGAGCCCGACGCAGGTTGCAGCAGCATGAAGATTACGACTCGCTCCTGTCGCTGGCCCGCGCCGATCGGGCCGGACGTGTCCCGGGCGGATCGGCCCCGACGCTCGATGAAGCCCTCGACGCCATCCGCGACCTCGCCCGCCTGTGCGGCTGATGTGATCGAAGGCAAGGGGACCGCGATCGATGGGCAACGCATTCGGGCCACGGGGATAAACCCCGTGGCTCATGTGTCGCTGTCACAGCTTCTGCAGCGGGTTGCTGCGGTGATCCCGGCGCGGTGCGAATGCTTCGTCTCCGTCGTCACCCGGGATGAGCACCGGCTGATCGATCGCCTCGCGGAATGACTGGAACTGTTCGTCCTGCCAGGTCATCGCCTGCTGCTGCCTTGCGTAGTCGGCCGCTTGCGTCACGGTGTCGAGGATTCGCAGCCCCCGGCCCGGCTGAGAGATCAGCGCCATCTCGGTGACGTACGCGCGACCGCGGGCATCCGTCGGCAGCCGGAGCTCGGGATGTTCGGCAGCGGACAGGGTCAGGTCGGCAATGCCGTCAACCAGCGAGTCCGGAGTGCGGAACACGTACGGACCGTCGTCGATCACTCCCAGCACGGGGTTCGGCCGCGACACCCGCGCGGTCCCGCCGATCGCCTGCCCGGGCACCACCGGCAGCATGTGTTCGGCCGTCGTCCCCACTGCGGTTTCATACTGATAGACGTGCATGCGCGCCGCCACTCCCGGTCGCAGCTTCTCCGGCTGCAGTCCCGCCAGGAAGTAGTTCGCCAGCGAGTCGACCGCCACCGGCGGCGTCGGCACGCTCCACGGCGTCCACCGCGTCGCGCCCGCCACCACGCTCGCGCTGCTCGCCGCTGCCAGCGATCGCCCGAAGTTCGGGTTCAGCACCGACAGGCGCACCCGGTAGCGGTAGGTTTCTCCCGGCTGGACTTCGAAATCCAGGTAGCGGAACAGCAGGTACTTCCGCTGCGCCGTGGCCCGCGCGCGGACCCACGCCACGAGTTGTGGATCGACGGCGCCCGGCTGCATCTCCCGGACGAGTTCCTGCAGGAACTGCTGCATCTGCCGGTCGGCGGACGAGGTCGCCGTCCCGAACTGGGGCCGCGCCGGCCGCGTCTGCATCCCCAGATTGAACACCGACTGCTGAACGGCACGCACGTCCTGCACCAGTCCCGCAAATCCCCGCTTCTCGACAACGCCCGGGCGCGGCGCCGGCCGCTGCCGGGCGCGTTCCGTCAGCACGCGCAGGTACTCCAGCTCGCGGGCGAGTTCTTCCTTCGTCAACGCGAACTCCACCAGCCGTGGATGCGAGGCCGTCTTGCTCCAGCGGCCGGTCAGCCGCTGCGGCAGCGGACCGGTGATGGTGCTGTCGGTGAGCGCCACGTCGATCACGTCCGGTTCGATCCCGCCGGCGGACCGGACGATCTCGAAGTAGACTCCGCGATCAACAGCCTCCCACGCCGACCAGTCCGAATCGCCAAGTTCCCGCTGCCGTTCGAGTTCGAAGTCGATGATCTCGAACGCACGTTCGGCCACCGGGTACGACTGGTGAATCGCATCGACGTACGCGCGCACCTGCTGCGGCACGTCGATCAACCCGCGCACCGCCACAAACGGATACCCGTGCCCGGCTGGCGTCGGGGCCGTCTGAAGCGTCCCCCGGCCGGCGGCCTGACGGAGCGCTGCCGCCGTGCCGCGCCGATCGGCCGCGGTCGTTGCGCGCGTTGAGAATCCGCCGCGCGGCCGGAATTCGTCGGGCGTCACATCGTCCGGGGCTGTCTCCGTCTCCGGAATCGGTGCAAAAAACGCCTCTCGTGAAAGCTGCGGCAGCAGCACCCGCTCGCTGGTGGCCACGAATTCCAGGACCGGGTTCAGCACCGGTTCTACCAGCGGCGGCTTGTCCGCTCCCAGCTTGTGATACGGCTTCTGCGACGCGGCAACACCGGACAACGCCAGCGGCTCGTGGAGCGCATGCTGCACGATTTCGGCGACGGATACTTCCTTGCCGAACTGGAACCTTGAGCGCTCGCTCTCCGGCCAGACGTGCTTGGCCAGTTCCTTCCGCGCCGACTCCACGCGCGACGTGAGGTCCTGCGGCTGCTTGGACCAGGGAACCCAATGCGTGGCCAGGATTGCATGACCAATCGCAAGGGCCGCGAAACCGACGGCCAGCCACTCTCCCCGCGCCAGCAGGAATCGTTCGACTTTGTTCGACGGACGATGGTTTGCCATGTTGCCCCCCTTTGCGGCTGGGATGCGTCGCGCAGCGCACATCAATGACTGCGCCGAACGCTGCCGAGAGGTGAATCGAACTGATGGACCGCGATGATGGGACGGCGACTGCCGCAACGGTCCAGTGAGTGAGACGATCGAACGATCGCCGCAGTTCCCGGAATCGGCTGCAATCCGGGGATTCGGCCAGAATCCCCGCGTTCCGAGACGCGACGCGACAGAATCCGCCGAAAGTCCGAGCGGCGGCGTTCATCGTCGCCGTACTTCCGGGATCAACCCGGCGGCTTGCATGTTTGCGCGCCGGCACCCATCGTTGATCGTCAGCTTTCGACAACCACGCGCGCGCCGGAGTTCAACGCACGCACGACGTGAGTCTCGCAATCGGCCCAACCCGCACGGCCTGCAAGATCGGCCTGCAATCGGAGTGCCGCCGCTTCGTTGGCGCGGCAGATTGCGATCGTCGGTCCCCAGGACGTCTGCGCGATTCCGCGAATCCCCCCGGTGCGCAGTTCCGCGGCGAGCTGCGCCATCCGCGGGTTCGCGAACACATCCCCCTGGACCGGGCGAAAGTATGCCCCGACGAATCGGCCGAAGGCATCCAGCGCATCACAAAACCCTACGAAGTGCTCTTCCTGAACAGCGGGGAGCAGCTCCGTGAGCGCAATCTGACACAGCAGGCCGGTCGTCTCCGTCCGCATCGAGGGGAGGGCGCCGAACGCTTCCTTCTCGGCGGCGCCTGACAATCCCGACTCCTCCGGCGGAGCAACGAGCACGAAGCGCCACGCCGCAGGGAAGGGGAGCCGGCACGCAAGCGAACCAACCCGATTCGACGTCGCCCCGTGCCGCTGCAGTTCCGCCGGCGTCGACGCCGTAATTGTCCCCGCGTCGACCAGAAAGCCGCCATATGCGAACCCATGCGTCCCTATCGCCGACCGCCACGCGCGTTCCGTCCGTCGCGCCAGCTCGGTGACAGACAAGTCGGTTTCGCCCGCCAGCATCGTCAGACCGCGGGCCACCGCCAGCGCCAGTTGCGTTCCGGAACCCAGTCCCCGGTGCCGCGGCGCCGCTCGAACCACCGTCACGCGGCAGGGCGGCACGGCCACCGGCGACGATCGACGCGTCCGGCCGATCAACTCGAGAAGATTCTCCGATCCCCGGACTTCATCGTCGGCGGCCCGTTCGACTATCACCTCCCACCCTGGGCCATCGACCATCAGGCCGACGCCGCCAAACGACCGTCCCTGCGCAGCGCCGACCGCCAGCGGCCCGAAATGCAGTCTGGTCCCGGTCGTAATCTGCACCCGCTGGATCATCGCCGCAATTTCACGGTAAGAATGGAACGCAGATGAACGCGGATTAAACGAATTGCCGCAGATAAAGGGTAAGGACCGCCAATCGCGCTCATCGATGCCAATCAATTGCCATTCAACTGCTGACCATTCTCCCTCACCCCTTCCGGGGGCGGTGCCGAGGAGGGGACCGATCGTAAATCCATCAGCGTCGATTAGCGTTCATCAGCGGTATTTTCTTCCGCGCGATTCGCGGTTCCACTTTCCTCCCTGTTCGTCTTGCCGCGTTCGTAATCGACTACGTACTGTTCGATCAGGGTGAAGGCTTCGCGCTCCTCCGGGCCGGCGGTTTTTTCCACCGGGCTCCGCAATGCGGAGAGCTGCCGCCGTACGTCGTCCGGCGGAAGGAGGTGCAGCCGGGTCGCCAGGATCGCCGCTTCCAGCACCGCGTGCTTCGCGCGGTTGAAGCCGAAGAAGTCCCGGATGCGCCCGGTGTGGACGACGTCCGCCTCGATCACCGTCCGTTCGGCCGAATCGTCGATCGACGCCACCTGAAACTCGTACCACCGGCAGGCATCGGCCAGCACCGAACCGTCAATCTGCTGCGCCGGCATCATCGCCGGCAGCACTCCGAATCGCTCGAGCGCCGCCTGCGCCAGCAGCAGCACATCGTCGGTCACATGCAGTATACCGCAGCCCGTCCGCTTCAGATTCTGGTAGGTGGTCGATGTCTGAAACGGCCGCAAGGTGAGGTGCGTCATCCCGGCATCGACGATCGGCCCCATCGGGGCGACGTTCGTCGAACCGTCCAAGTTCCGGGTGGTGACGATGCCTTCAAGAATCATGGATGGAGGATGGTCGATAGCTCATGGGGAATGGTCGCTCGCGACCAACGAAGGGCGGCGGTCAAAGTTGAACTTCTGTAGTCCATCGGCCATCGACTATCGACCCTGCGCCATCAGCGCCTGGTAGCCTCCGTCCCCCGGCTGACCCGGGTGATGCGTGCGTTCGCTCAAAAGCTGGATTTCCGGCCACTCGGCCAGGATGCGGCGTACGACGTCTTCGTTCTCGGTCGGTTCGACGCTGCACGTTGAATACACGAGCCGTCCGCCGGGGGCCAGGCGATCCATTGCCGACCGCAACAGCGACGCCTGGATGGAGGCCAGTTCGGCGATGCCGGACTCGGAGATTCGCCAGCGCGCCTCCGGCCGCTTTCCCAGCACGCCCGTATTGGAACAGGGTGCGTCGAGCAGGATTCGATCGAACGGGCCGGCCGGAATATCGCTGCCGTCGAGCCGCACGACGACCGGCTCGATGATGGTCAATCCCAGCCGCGCCGCGCCCGGAGCAATCAACGCCACCCGCGCCGCGTCGCTGTCGGCGGCGATGATCTGTCCGCGGTTCTGCATGCGCTCCGCCAGCGCGGCGCTCTTGCCCCCCGGCGCCGCGCACAGGTCCAGCACCCGCTGACCGGGCTGGGGATCGAGCAGCGCCGTCGCTGCGATCGCCGATTCGTCCTGCACGCTGAACTGGCCGTCGGTAAATCCGGGCAGCGACTCCACTCGTGCGCTCTCCAGCAACTGGATCGCTCCCTCATGAGCGCCGGCCAGGGCGGCAACACCATGCTCATTCAGACGCTGGAGCACTTCCGCTGTCGACGTTCGCAACGAATTGATGCGCAGCGACATCCGTCCCGGCGTCGCGAACCATGCCGCCAGCTGCAGCAGTTGCTCCGGGGAATACCGTGTTGACCAGCGGTCGACCAGCCAGGTCGGCAGGCTGAATGCTGCGGCGACGTAACCCCGGAAATCGGATTCCGGCGCTGGAAAGAGGGGTGAACGAAACTGCCGGTAGGCCAGGTGAACCTCTCCCGCGCGATTCGACAGATCGCAGACAGGGACGCCGTGAGCGCCAGGCACCGGGGCGGACGTTTCCGTCAGGTCGCGCTGCACCGACCGCAGGACGCCGTTGACGAACCGTGTCCACCGCGGCTGCCGGCGACGTGCGAGTTCGACCATCTCGAACACGGCCGCATGCGGCGGAACCGCGAGGAACAGGAGCTGGTACGCTCCCATTCGCAGCACGGTCCGCAGGCGGGGTTCAATCCGCCCCTCCGGAGTGCGGATGTGCGGCGCGAGCACTGCATCGAGCGTTGCGCGGCGACGCGTGACGCCTGCGGCGATTTCCAGGGCCAGCGCCCGGTCGCGGGGCGACACTCCGAGCGCCTGGCACAGGTCGTCGAGCACGACCCGCACGAACACCGGCCGCTCTTCGATCGCCACCAGCGTCTCAAACGCCACGGAGCGGGCGTCGGACCCTTCCGGCGCCGGCTGAGCGACGGACGGTCGGGGAGGACGCGCCGACGGGCGCGGACTGGTGCGCATCCGCGGACGATGTTTCCCAACGCGTTTACGCGGCGGCACGCTCATGTCGTCGCCTCGCACAGCCGCTCGAGGTCAGCGAAATACTCCGGATACGTCTTCGATGTGCACCCCGGATCCGCGATCGTGACTCCCGGCTGCCGCAGGCCGAGGACGGCAAAACTCATCGCCATGCGGTGATCGTCGTATGTTTTGATGATTGCCGGCCGCATCGGTCCCGGGTGGATCGTCAGTCCGTCCGCATGTTCTTCCACGCGCAGTCCCAGACGCGACAACTCGGTGACCAGCGCCGCCACCCGGTCGGTTTCCTTATGCCGCATGTGCGCGACGTTGCGAATCCGGGTTGGCCCCTGGGCGAACGGGGCGACGGCGGCCAGCGTTTGTGCGGTGTCGCTGATGGCATTCATATCAACGTCGATGCCCCGCAGCGGGCCGCCTTCCACACGCACCGCATCCGGCCGCCAGGTGACCCGGCACCCCATCTGTTCCAGGACTTCCGCCAATCCGATGTCCCCCTGCAGCGATTTTCGCGACAGGCCCGCAATCGTGACGTCCCCTCCGGTCACCGCCGCCGCCGCCATGAAATAGCTGGCGGCCGAGGCATCCGGTTCCACATCGTAGTCGGTCCCCTGGTAGCCTGTGCCGTCCGTCTGGAACGTTCCCGATTGTTGTTCCTGAACGACAGCGCCGAAGGCGCGCATGACCTCGACCGTCATATCAACGTAGGGACGGGACACCAGCGGACCGGACACCTGGATCGTCACTTCACCGCCGGCGCACGGAGCCGCCATCATCAAGGCGCTCAGATACTGGCTCGACAGTTCGCCGGCGACCTGGATCGCCGCGGGGCGCAGTCCCTGGGCACGAACTCTCACCGGGGGGCAGCCCGTCCCCAGCTCGCAACCGATGTCCACTCCCCATCCGGCGAGTGCATCGACCAGCGGCGCGATGGGACGCTCCCGCATGCGCGCGTTTCCATCCAGCCGAAACGTGCCTGTTCCGAGCGCACACGCCGCTGTGAGGAACCGGATGCTGGTCCCGCTGTTTTCCAGCCAGAGCTCCGCCGACGTCGCCGGAATCCGCCCGCCGCATCCGGTCACCCGGAGGTCCGACTCGTTGCGTTCCGCCGAGCCCTGAATCCCCAGTCGCGCGAGGCTCTCGAGCATCACGCGGGTGTCGTCGCTGTGCAGCAGATTGCGGACGTGCGATGTTCCCCGGGCCAGCGCCGCAACGATCAGCGCGCGATTGGTCAGACTTTTCGAGCCGGGGGGTCGGATCGTTCCCCGGATGGGTCCGGAAACAGGATGTATCTCACGCGTCGCAGGCATACTGGTCCGATTCTATCGACTTCGGGGCGAATGTCTTGCGGCCGAAAGACTTATCAGATCAACATTTCCGCATATTGCTTCGACGGCGGCCCAATTGTGAATTCCGGGAGGGCGTGGTTGCCAGTCAACCCCCGGCTCGGTTAGGCTTTTGGCAGCGGCAGGCAGGGGATTGGGGTGCACGCACCAGGCGTGCGCAGCGATCAGATGCCGGTCGGTTGTCGGACGGTGGGAACCGTCCGCGGATGGACTCGAAGCCGCCTCACGGAGTGGCAGGCGGCTTGCGGCCCCGCAGGCTACGGATTCCGACACCATGACGCTTCCTGTGAACACGGCGAGCTCCGTCGCCACGTCCGATTCGCGCTACGTCGCCCCCGAGGAGTTCCTGGAGTACGCGCTGGCCCGCACCCGCTGGGAGCGTACTTCGGACCCGGACCTGGGACTTACGGGTCTCACCTGTCCCGACGCCAACGATAGTGTCGTGGTCGACTCCGCCGAACTGGACCGGTTTCGGCTGCTGCCCCGATAGGCAGCCCCCCTCCGGTCCGCGGTGTTCGCCGGGCGTCCAGACTGTCGTCGCGACATGTCCGACGTCGACGTCCCAACGACTGATTCTGCAGCGTCCGGCGATCTGCCGTTGCACGGACAGACGCCGCTGAGCGCGACGGCCCGTCCAGTCCTGCAAAAGCGGCTCCGCAAGGTTGCGCGGAGAATTGCCCAGTGCGCCCGGGCTGCCGACCTGTCGCCGGATGACGTACACGAGCTGCGCGTCGCCATTCGCCGCTGCGCCGCGGCGCTTGACACGTTTCGACCGCTGCTGTCGAAACGCCGCAGCAAGCGGTTTCGCAAGCGGCTGAAACAGATCCGCAAGGCGGCCGGTGAAGTGCGGGATCTCGACATCGTGCTGGAACGATTGCTGACCGCGCAGCTCGATCCAGCGGCGGTCGATGCGGCCGGTACGGACGACTGGCTCGACCGGCGACATCGCGCGATTCGCGCGCTCCGCCGCGCCGCCCGGGACGAAGTGGATTGCGAGCTCAAGCGCCGTGCCAAGGGACTTGTCCGCCGCGTCCGCTGGCGCGGTGACGGACAGGAACCGACGATCGCAACAGCCGCGCCCGGACTGCTGCGCCCCATAGCGGATCGGTGCCGCAAGTACGGGACGTGCGACCTTACCGCTGTCAGAAAGTTGCATCAGTTTCGCGTGCATGTGAAGCTGCTGCGCTACGCCAGCGAGTTCGTCCAGCCCGGCCTGAACGCCGACTCCTGTCGCACTCTGCAGGAAATCCTCTCCGACCTGCAACAGAAACTGGGCAGCATCTGCGACCGTGTCGCGACAATCCGGCTGCTCAACGGCCCGGATTTCGCGCACCAGGAGGATGCCGCCGACCTGGTCGCCCGCGAGCAAGCTGCACTGACCGGCTTGCAGACTGGCTTCATCACGTGGTGGGAGTCGGAAGGTCGTAACCGCTTCGAGCAGGCGATCGACGAAAACCTGTAGTGCTCCGGCGAAGGGTGCTTGTCAGGTAAACGGCGCAAAGTCACGGAGACTCAAAGACGCGCCATGAAAGCACGGAGTTTTTTCGCCGGCCGCCACAAGCAAGCACGATCGAGTGACCTCAGCAAGATCTGACGGCACAAAATGGCCGTCGTCTTGGCGCTTCTCAGCGCCTTCGTGGCTTTGCGTCGATGCCCGACATTCAGGGTTCGACGCCCCCCGACGAAGCGACCGTGTCAGGGGATCGCGATATTGATGGTCTGCGAACCTTCCTTCACCGTCTCGATCACCTTGGAGCCCATGCCGTAGGGATCGCCCGGCCTGAGCAATTCGCGGCCATTCGCAGCCACCAGCGAGACTTCCACGCGGTTCTTGCCGAGCACCGCACCCGGGACGCCTTCGACGTACTTCAATTCGAAGTAACCGTCCTGGTCGGTGTAGGCCGTCGACGCGTTGGCCTTGGTGTCGACCGGAATGAACGTGACCATGGCGTCCGCCAGCGGCTCACCGGCCTTCGTGAGCGTTCCGTTCACCTGGCCGAGCGCCGGCAGGTTGGTGCTGGCGTTCGACATGAGGTTGCCGAGGAAATACGCCCCGACGAGCAGCACGACGAATCCGCCGATGTAGAACGCGTACTGGGTCGTGAGGTCCTTGATGGCCGCCATGTAGTCGATGCCCGGCTTCTTTCGGCCTTCCGGCATCTGCGCCGCGCGAATGCGGCTCTCTTCCATGGTCTTCGTCAGCAGGTCCTTCGCGTTGGAGGACGCGTTGACGCGCAGCATCTCGTCGGCCGTCTGCGCTGCAGTGGCCGCAGCGCGCTTGGGCTTACGGCTGGGCGTCGGGACAGCGTCCTCTTCCTCGGCAGGCGTGGGCCTGCGCGGCCCGCCGACGCGCACGTCCGGTTCCTCGGACGCACTGTACGCCGCCGGACCGGCGCCGCGCGCGGCGCGCATGTCAGCGGCCTCGCCCCCGGTCTTGGCAGGCTTGGCGGCGGCCGCCGCGCCTTTCGCCCCGTCCTCTTTCCCGGTCATCAGGAATGCGACCGGATCGAAATCCGCATCTTCAACGGCCGGCGCAGCGACAGCCGCCACTGCCGGCTCGGCCGCCGGTTTCGCTTTCGCCGCCGACTTTGCCACAATCGGCGCTGGAGCGGCGAGTGCGGGTGCAGCGACCTCGGCGTCCGCGTCCGCCGCCGGCTCTTCGCCCGGCTGTGGAATCACGAACGACGACTTGCATTTCGGACAGTGGCCGTCCTTGCCGGCGCGGTCGTCCTTGATCTTCAGCACCGACCCGCAATTCTCGCAGGTGTAGCGGATTGTCATAGCGGCAGGCTTTCGGGCATTCGCAAAGCACGGCACAGGCGACCGGGTGCCATTATTGGCGCGCGCGACACGAATTGCACGCCGACAGTGACGAACCTGCTCGACACAGCACCGTGAAACAAAAACAGCACGGGCGGTCAACCGCCCGTGCTGAATCCATGCATGTGAGGTCTGCTAGAAGTCGCCCAGCGGCGTTCCGTTGGACTTGTTCCCGAGGTTACGCCAGGTCCGCAGGTCCACGCTGGTGCTGATCTGCCGTACGCTGCCGTCGCACAGGGCCGCCTGCACCACGTCCACGTGCGCGCTGTCCGCCTCGTCGTAGTGGTCTCCCTTGTGCGGGCCGATGCGCGTGCTGAACAAAGTGGAAGGTCCGCCCCACGCCCAGCCGTCGCTGCTGCGCAGGCGGTTGATCGTGGCCGTCTTGAAGATTCGCCGTTCCGAGACGAGGATCACGTTCGTCGTCCCGTCCTTGATGTCATCCATGCTCGTGGTCGAATTCACGCCAAACACGCCCACGTGCAGCGAGTGCTGCGTATACGGAGAGAAGGCAAGGCCGTTCGCGCCGATCACTTCCGTCGCCGACAACTGCGCCGCGGTCAGGTACCACGACTGGCGGGCGTCATCATTGAACACGATGCCCGAGCCGGCGCAGCCGGCGTAGTCGTTCCCGCCCGTCTGCCAGGTCGGATCGATGCGCTCGGTCGCCGCGTTGTTCGAAACATCCATCGATTTCCGATTGGACGGGCAATAGTAGAACTTGATGTCGTTCTTCGCCGGATACAGCGTCGCCAGATCACGCGTCAGCCAGCCGATATCGCCGTTCGCACGCACATTGCCGTCGAATCGCCAGTAGTCGAACAGCGTCTGCTGGTCCATCTGCGGCAGGATGTGCACCATCCAGCTCGTGCCGTGCAGGCCGAAATAATTCTGAATATCGTTGCCCGTGGTGCCGTTCACGACGACCAGGGTCTGCTTCGGTTCCAGCGGATTGCAGTAATTGCCGACCACGTTGGTGGTGGTGCCTGTCACTCCGCCCATGCCGCCGCCGCCGCCGCCGCCGAACGAGTTGCCCGTGATCCCGATGAACTGGTTCGCCAGCTGACCGGGCGGAAACACCCGGTGCGTATCGTGATAATTGTGCAGCGCCAGTGCGATCTGCTTGAGATTGTTCTGGCACGAAGCCCGCTGTGCGGCAGCCCGCGCTTTCTGCACGGCCGGCAGCAGCAACGCCACCAGGATCGCGATAATCGCGATGACAACCAGCAACTCAATCAGCGTGAATCCGCGAACGCGTCGATGTCGTGACATGGACGACTCCTCAACGGAATGTGAAATGGACGCCCCAGGCTGACGGCGACGCTGCACGGCTGGCGTGCGACCCGCATGGCCACGGCCTGCACACGGGATGATTCTTTCGGCGCCTTGTGACGGCGCGCCACGGAATCGACGACTTGAACCGGAGATTTCTGCCGGCCTGGCGAGTCCGACGTTCCCCCGCGGACCCGCACACGCCCTTTATCATGCGACCGGCGTGCCAACCGTGTCAAGGCGAATGTGCGTTAAACGTCGATGGACCATGGACTATGGTCGATCGAAATCGTCCCTCGGGCCTCCGAATCCGGCCTGCGACTACTGCCGCTTCGCCGAGGTCACAAACGTGCGGAACTCTTCCCGCAGCTCCGCGATCGCCGCCGATGGCCCTGTCAGCTTGATGTAGAAGTCTCTCGGCGCACCGGCATAGGCCGCCCCGAGCATCCCCCATCCCGACTGCGGCTCCTGGCCCATTCCCTGAAATTCACCGCTTAATTCGATCAGCGTCACCGGAATCCCGTCCACTTCAAGGGTCTCACTGTCCGGCAGCGTCCCCTCGGGCAGCTGAAACTGACCAATCCACCGCTCGATATTGGCATCGACGCCGCCGCTGATCGTCGACAGCGTCAGCTTGACGTCGTCGCCATGCCTGGGAATCTCGAACCGGGCATCGACGAATCCCTGCTGCGCCGGACTCAGCTCGGCCTGTCGCCAGCCGGCCGGCACCTGGAACTTGAAGCCGCTGATCGTCGCCTCCGTGGCCACGCTCGACGGAGCGGCGGCGGCCTGTGACGATTCGGCCGCCGGCTGCTCCGGCACCGCGACCGGAACGGGAGGATCGGTCGAAACCGGGGGAGTGGAATCGCACCCCGCACCCAAGAGCACGACCACGCCGCAAACCTGCCACCAGCGCTGCATAGCACGTCTTTCTATTCGCACGAGGCGGGAGTCGCCGGCATCGGCCGCGGCACGCGCCGCTCGTTGCCGTGGGCATGCTCTACGGAGCGTCCACTCCGGCACGCAATCAGCTCCGCGACGATGCTCACCGCGATCTCCGGAACCGTCTGCGAACCGATGTCATACCCGATCGGCGCGCGCACCTGCTGCAGCGACTCCTCCGCCACACCGGCCCGCCGCAGGTCGTCAAAGATCAGCCGGATCTTCCGCTTGCTCCCGATCATCCCGAGGTACCGCGCCGGCTTCGTCACCAGCTGGAACAGCGCCGACTCATCGTGATTGTGGCCGCGCGTCACGATGATGCAGAATGTGTCGCCGTCGACGTCCACGCCCGCCAGTGCGTCTTCGATCGGTCCGCACAACAGCCGCTGCGCCGCGGGAAACCGCTGCGGATTGCAATACTCCTCCCGGTCAT
>JAEUIG010000565.1 GCA_016795125.1 Planctomycetaceae bacterium
GCCCAGCGTTCGCCGTACTGTTTTGACGCCAGCAGTCGCTCCACCAGCGCCTCATACGCTTGCGGATTCGCATTGCTGACAAACTGCTCGACCTCCTCCGGGGTCGGCGGGAGACCGGTCAGGTCGAAGGTGACGCGGCGGATGAGCGTGCGGCGGTCCGCTTCCGGCGACGGCGACAGACCCTGCTCACGCAGGGTGGCGGCGATGAACAGGTCGATGGGCGTGCGGGCCCATTCACGATCCCGGTCGCCGAGGTCGGGGAGTTCGGGCGACTCCAGCGGGCGGAGGGACCACCAGTCGGACGGGTCGTCGTGCAGGGTGACGTCTGCCGGCCAGTTTGCTCCGGCGGCGATCCAGTTGCGGAGAGCGGCGATCTGATCGGGTGAGAGCGGATCGCCCGATTCGGGCATCTGCGGTTTGTCGCCGGCGATGACTTCGATCAAGAGGCTGTCATCGGGCCTGCCGGGGACGATCAGTCCATCGGACTTTGCAGCGCCGACGGCCGAACTGAGGTCGACGTCGCCTTTGGGTTTCGCGCCGCTGTGACACCGCACGCAGCGGCGTTCGAGGACCGGCGCGACGTGGGTGCGGAATTCATCATCCGCACGAGCGAAGACGGCGGCGGCCAGCACGAGGCATGTCGCGCAGCAGCGGGCAACGGACGTTCGCATGACGCATCTACAGGGAGAAGGAGCTCGGGGCCTGATGGTCCAATCGTAATCGATCCGTGACCGCGGGGCACAGAAGACGGTTGAAGGGTTTACAGAAGGTCACGAAGTGCACGAAGAAGGAAAGAGGAGAAATTGAGTCGTCGTTCCGGCAACGCATTCGTGTCTGCGCAAGTCAGACTGAAGTGCAGGTACGTCATGGAAACTCGTCGATGACTCAAGATTCCGTTGGGCTTTCGACGGGCGTTTTCTGCTCGTGCCGGGCAACGCGATGGATCAACAGTGTGCGCCTGACATCGCGCAACGCCTGACCTTACTTCCTTTGTATTTTCCTTCTTCGTGCTACTCACGATTCAAAGTTTGTTGTATTGCGCAAATCCTCCGGGTGGCGTCAGAATCTGTGACCAGTCCGCGTTGACGGCCGCCCCTGCCGGGGCGGGTTCGGAACTCAAGATCGGGGACCGGGGGTTCCGCTCCGCTCGCCTGCCGGCGTGCGAAGCTCCACCCCCGGCTACATTCGGTCGCCCCTCCGGGGCGGCACGCCGGTTACATACTTTCCTTTCCGTCAATTTCGTGTCTTCCGTGGTTCCATTCCTTCGGTGCGGCCAGCGGCCGCGCTGTGCTGTTCGTGGCCTTCTGTAAACCGCTTCCGTCCTTATGTCATTCGCGGCGGCTACTTTGCACCGTTGGAGAGCAGCGCGAGGAGTTCGCGGATTTCTTCGACTGTGAAGGTGTCGAGCAGGCCGTTGGGCATGGGAGAGACGGTGGAGGGGCGGGATTCTTCAATCTCGTCGCGCTGCACGACGACCGATTCCTGCGTGAGGCCGTTGATTTCGACGGTGATTTCTTGCGCGCTGACTCGGGCGGCGCGGCCGATGACGACGCGGCCGTCGGTCAGCAGGTACTGAGTGGTGGCATACTTCGGGTCGACGACCTTGGACGGGTCGAGGATCGATTCCATGATCATCTGCAGGCTGTAGCGTTTGCCGACGCTGGTCAGTTCCGGCCCGACGGCGGCGCCGGACTGGTCCCAGCGGTGGCACTTGAGGCAGCCTGCCTCGCCCATCAGCCGGCGGCCAAGCTGCGGATCGTGAGTCGACGGTGTTTCGATCTGCGGCGCCAGATCGGCGAGGGTCCAGCGTTGGACGAGCGGCCGCTGCGGGAGGGCCTCCGCGACGGGTGGCGCCTGCAGGATGGCGATGGCGGCGGCGAGTTCGGTTCGCTCTCCCTCGGTGAAGCCGTCGAGAAAGTCCTGCTGCATGTTGGCGAGGACCTCAGGGAGCAGGTGACCGCCGATGAACTGTTTTGTACGGCCGAACCACTTGAGGAGCGCCGATCGCTGGTCCGGCGTCCACGCGCCGTCGTACCGGATCAAGGCGTGGACGGCATGGATTTCGTCCTCCTGGCTCGCCGCCGACTCGATCAGCGGGAGCGTCCGCTCAACGATTTCCGGGAGTTTGAGAAACACCAGCAGTTCGCACAGGTCGCGGTTCACCGTCAGGACGGGATGCGGATAGAGGGGCGCCAATTGTGCGAGCAGCTGGTCGCGGACTTCCGGCGCGGGCGCGGGGCCGCGCGCGAACAAGATGGACCAGGCTCGCAGCTGGGTGCCGAGCGGCAGCGGCGCGTCCGGGAGCGGCTGGCTAAGCAACGCGGCGTGAACCTCCGCGCGGGACTCCGGCGGGGCGCAGCGTGTCCAGGCCAGGAGCGCAGTGGCGCGCGCCAGCGGATCGGGCTCGGTTTCGATCCGGTCTTTCCAGAAGTCGAGCGGCTGATGTTCCAGCGCGACGCGGGCCGCATTGCGGATCCAGCGATCGGAGTGCCCGAGGTGCGGCCAGATGTCGTTGCCGGCTTCGGGGGGAAACGGGAGATGAAACACTTCGAGCCGCTGGCGGAGGGCGCGTGCCGTCGCGCCGGCCTGCTGCACTGCGATCTCATCGGCGGTCTGGACCGGGGCGGGTTCGTCGGGTCCGGTATACGTCACGCGATAGAGTCCCGACTGCGATCCGCGGCCTCCCGTAATGAAGTACAGCGCGCCGTCGGGACCGAACTGCAGGTCGCAGACGTTGAGCGGCGCGCCTTCGACGAACACCTCGGCGTCCATGCGGTACGTCGCTCCGTCCGGGGTCAGCGTGGCGGACAGGATCTTGCCGTGCTGCCAGTCCGCCATGAACAACTGCGGGCGGAACTTCGGCGGAAAGCTGCTGCCGTAACCGAACGCCATACCGGTCGGCGAGCCGAGTGCGGTGTCGAGATTCGAGGGCAGGCTGTCGGGGTAGTAAGCGGGCCAGTTCATCGTGGCCCAGCGCCAGCCGTACTCGCCGCCGCTGACGAGATGGTTGACGCGCGTCGGCCGATACCATGGCATGCCGACATCCCACTCCATGTCGGAGTCCCAGGTGAACAGTTCGCCGTCGGCATTGAAGGCGGCGTCGAACTGATTGCGGAGGCCGCCGCAGACGACGACCCACTCGCGCCCTTCCGGATCAGTCCGCAGGATGTAGCCGACGCGATCATCCTCTCCGGCATCGTGCGGATCGGGCAGCAGGCGGTCGTTCTGCGGGTTGTGATACGGCGACAATTCGCTCATTCCCTCCGGGAAGGAGACGTCGTTGCCGACGATCAGGTACAGCATGTTATCCGGCCCGAGGACGATCTGGTTCTGCCCGTGCCCGTAACGACTGCGGTAATCGAACGACTTGAGCAGCTTTGAGTCTTCGTAGGCTCCATCTCCGTCGAGATCGCGGAACCGCCAGAACTCCATGCTGTCGGTGGCGTTGACGTACAGCGCGTTGTGGGCGAACAGGACGCCGCGGCAGTGCTTGAGCTGATCGTTGAGCCGCTGGCAGGTCCATGTCCCGTCGCTGCCTGCGGGAGGAGACAGGCGGGCGAAGCCGGCATCGTCGCGGCCGACGATGATGCGGCCGTCGGGTTCGAGCGTCATGCTGATCCAGGAGCCGTCTTCCGGTGCGGCGGAGCGGAGCAGTTCGACCTGGAAGCCGGGGACGACGGAGATCGACGAGGGGGGCGTGGCGTCTTCGGCGCTGGCGATGCCGGTCGCGACGGAGAGGACGGTGAAGATCGAACAGGCAGACCAGCGAAAGTCATGCATCAGTTTGTCCCGCATTTGCACCGGTGAGGCGATTCGGTGAGCATAGGGGTGGTGTGCGTCGGTGTGCAACGAGCGTGGGGGAGTGGGCATTTATCTGCGCGTTGTGTACGGGGGATGTCACCTTGCGGTTGCCCTCACCCCCGGCCCCTCTCCCGGAGGGAGAGGGGAGGTTGACATCTCATTTGTGAGCACGCATCGGACACTGCGGAGATCGCCGTTATGGGGAAGATGAGATTCGGCGTTATCGGACTCGGCTGGTTCGGCGAGAAGCATTGCGAAGCGTTGGCCGAGCTGGCCGACGTCGAGCTGTATGCGCTCTGCACTCGGAACCAGTCGCGGCTGTACGAAGTCGCTCAGCGATTCGGCGTCGTGCGGACGTTTACCGACTATCACGAGATGCTGCGCGATCCGGAGCTGGACGCAGTCAGCATCGTGACGATGTGGGACCAGCACGCAGCGCCGACGCTGGCGGCGCTCGCGGCCGGCAAGCACGTCTTTCTGGAAAAGCCGATGGCCTCGACGGTCGCCGACTGCGAGCAGATCGTGCAGGCGGCGGAGCGCGCCCGCGGATCGCTGATGGTCGGGCATATCTGCCGTTTCAATCCACGCTATGCGGCGGCGAAAGAGGCGATCGCCGCCGGAAGGATCGGACGCATCCTGTCGATGTACGCGCGCCGCAACATTCCAGCCGCGGTGACCGCCGGCCTGCTCGACAAGATCGGACCGATCATCGGCGACGGCGTGCACGACACCGACCTCATGCTGTGGTTCAGCCAGGACAAGGTCGTCAGTGCCTACGCGCAATCGGTCAACGTGCGCGGAATGAAGTACCCCGATCTCGGGTGGACGATGTACCGGTTTGCGGGCGGGGCGACCGGGATTCTGGAGAACATCTGGTGCCTGCCGGATCGGACCCCGTTTCAGATCGACGAGCGGATGGAGATCATCGGCACAACCGGGTCGATTCACATCCAGGAGACGCATCCGAACTTTTCGATCAGCGACGGGGACGGCTGGCAATCCCCCGATACAACGTACTGGCCGACGCTGCATGGCCGTCGGTCCGGTGCGCTGGTCGCGGAGCTGGCGTACTTTGCGCGCTGCATTCGAGAGGGGGAGCGGCCGGCGGTCATTACTCCGCGAGAATCGCTGGAGGCCGTGCGGGCCTGCCTGGCGGCGGAGGAATCGGCACGGACGGGAGCGGTTGTACGCGTGGGGCATGCTGCTGCATGATGCGCGCGAATCCTGTCAGGCGGGAGCCTGGCCGGTTGGTGTGCAGGGAGCGCCGCTGGTTGATGCCCTCACCCCCGGCCCCTCTCCCGGGGGGAGAGGGGAGAACGATCACGGAATCGATGGACAACACACGATGAATCAATTGTTGAAGGCAGTGGTCGGGGTTTTCAGTTTGCTGATCGTCTCCGGTGGAGCGGCGGCCCAGGAGCGCAGTGTGCGGCCGGGGATTAATGACTCGTTCCGCGATCCGGATGTCGACGAGTTCGTGAAGCGGTTCGAAATCGAGAGCCGCGAGGTCTTTGTCCTGCGGAACGAGATTGTCGCCGCGTGCCGGATCGAGCCGGGAATGACGGTGGCGGACATCGGCGCGGGGACGGGTCTGTTCACGCGGCTCTTTGCGGAAGCGGCCGGCGAAAGCGGGCGCGTCGTGGCGGTCGATATCGCGCAGAAGTTTCTCGATCACATCGCAGAGTCCAGCAGAGAGGCGGGGCTGAAGAACGTGGAGACCGTGCTGTGCTCGGCGGATGCGACCGGTCTGCCGCCTGAGTCGGTCGATGTGGCTTTTATCTGCGACACGTATCACCACTTCGAGTTTCCGCTGAAGACGATGCAGTCTCTCCGGGCAGCACTCAAGCCGAACGGCCGGGTGATCGTCGTCGACTTCCGGAAGGTCGCCGGCGTCAGTTCGGACTTTGTGATGGGTCACGTTCGCGCACCGCAGGCGGTGTTCGAGAGCGAAATCGTACAGGCGGGGTTCCTGAAGTCCCGCGACGAGACGGAGCTGCTGAAAGAAAACTACTTCGTCGAGTTCACAGCGTCCGCGATGCCGGGACTGCAGCCGCTCGTGTATCCGGTGATTGCCGGCTATGGCGGAGTTGTTGCGACGCCGAAGACCGCGGTTGAACCGCCTCGCGCCGGCGCCAGCGTGGTGTTCAACGTGACGGCCGGCGATGCCCCCTCCGGCGTGAACAGGGGACTGGAGCGGGCGGCGCTATTGCTGAACCTGTACGGCGCTGCGGGGCGGAAGGCTTCGGACGTGCAGCTCACCGTGGTGCTCCACGGAGAGGCGACGAAAGCCGTGCTGGCCAGTGAGTTTTACGCCGCGCGGTTTCAGACGGAATCGAATCCCAACCTGCCGCTGCTGGAGTCGCTCTACGCCTCAGGCGTGCAGGTGCTGGTATGCGGCCAGTCGCTGAACCGCCAGGGCTTTCCGGAAACGGCGATCGCCCCGAATGTGAAGCTGTCGGCGTCGGCGCTGACGGCGGTCATCAACCGGCAGGCCAACGGGTATAGCGTGATTGAGGTGGAGTGAGGTGGCGGTCGGCCACCTATCTTCGGCAATCAGCACTCGGGTGGCCGGGGTTGGAGCAACGCGAAACCCCGGCGTCGATGCACCGGGGCTTCCCTTCGGTCCAGCCCCGGCCACCCGTTGCAATCTCGACTTTCCGCCGCGAGTCAGTTTCTGATGGCTGAAGGCTGACTGCTGACAGCTGACCGCTACGACAGCAGCAGCTGGACATCCTCGGCGGTGAGATTCCTGAGCATGTTGCCCTTCTCCTCCAGGATGGCGTCGGCGAGTTCGCGTTTCTGCTTCTGGAGTTCGAGGATTTTTTCCTCGACAGTGTCGCGGCAGATGAGCCGGTACGCGAAGACCTGGTTCGTCTGGCCGACGCGGTGGGCGCGGTCGATGGCCTGGGTTTCGACGGCCGGATTCCACCACGGATCGAGCAGGAAGACGTACTCGGCGGCGGTCAGGTTGAGACCCAGGCCGCCGGCCTTGAGGCTGATGAGGAAGATCGGCACGTCGGGATCGTCCTGAAACTCGTCGACCACCTGCTTGCGGCGGCGGGTCTGGCCGTCGAGGTACGCGTACCGGATGCCTTTCTTGTCGAGATGCTGCCGCACAATGGCGAGCATGCTCGTGAACTGCGAGAACACCAGCGACTTGTGCTTCTCCTCGATGAGCTCTTCCAGGTGCGGAATGAGAATGTCGAGCTTGGCGAACGGCTCGTCGGTCTGGCCGCGGTCGAGCAGGGCGGGGTGACAGGCGGCCTGCCGCAGGCGCAGCAGGGCTTCGAGCACGTGCATCTGCGACTTGCCCATGCCCTGCGTTTTGATCATGCCCAGCAGCGAATCGCGATAGTGTTCGCGCAGCTCGTCGTACAGCTGCTGCTGGCGGCGTCCCATGCGGCAGTAGATGGTTTCCTCGAACTTGTCCGGCAGTTCGGTGGCGACCTGCTGCTTGGTGCGGCGGAGGACGAACGGCCGCAGGCCGTGTGCGAGGACGGTGCGGGCCTGCTGGTCCTTCGCGTCGGACGCGTACTGCTTGAAGACCGAACTCCGGCCGAGCATGCCGGGATTCAGGAACTCAAAGATCGACCACAGGTCGCTGAGATGGTTCTCGATCGGCGTACCGCTGAGGGCGACGCGGTGCCTTGCCTGCAACAGCCGGGCCGCCTTGGCGACCTGGGACGAGGCGTTCTTGATCGTCTGGGCCTCGTCGAGCACGGCGTACTCGAATTCGACGTCCTTGATGTGCACGATGTCGCGCCGCAGCGTGCCATAGGTCGTGAGGATGATGTCCTGCTTGGCGAACGTCTCGCGGAGCGAGGCGCGATCGATGCCAGCGTACTCGATGTGGCTCAGGTTGGGGGTAAACCGCTTGATCTCCTGCGCCCAGTTGAACATGAGCGATTTGGGCACGACGATCAGCGAGGGACGCCGGTCCGTCGACCGTTGCTTGCGATCCTCGAGGATCGCCAGCATCTGCACGGTTTTACCGAGACCCATGTCATCGGCGAGACAGCCGCCGAGGTGGAACGTCTGCAGGAATTTCAGCCAGCCCAGCCCTTCGCGCTGATACGTCCGCAGCTCGCCGATAAATCCGGCCGGTTCCGCGACTTCCTTGACTCCGGCGAAGGACGTCAGCTGGTTGCGGAGCTCCAGGAAGCGTTCGTCGACATCGACCGATTCCTGCGTGGAGAGGAGTGCATCGAGCAGGCTGACCTGGGCGGTGGAGAAGCGGACATGGTCTTCGCCCGCCTGTCCCAGTCCGGCCAGGATGCCGTATTGCTGCAGCCAGGCTTCGGGGACGATGCCGAGCGACCCGTCGTCGAGCCGGACCGTCGTGTCGCCCCGCGACAGCGCCGAGAGCAGTTCCGGGAGCTTGACGGACTGGCCGCCGAAATCGACGTTGCCGGACAGCTCGAACCAGTCGATGCCGGACCTGACGCGGAAGTCGAGTTGTCCGGCCTGCCGGACGGGCCGACCGTCGGCCTGCACTTTCCAGCCCGCGCCCGCGAGACCGCGCACCGCGCGGCCCAGGTCGCTGGCTCCGATCTCGACGTCGTGCACACCGCGGCGATGGTCGAGCAGCCGCCGAAAGCCCAGTTCGGTCAGCCGCGCCCAGGCCGCCGATTCAAATTCGCGGTCGCGGAGCACGCATCGCTGCTGGTCCCGCTGCACGATGGCCCACTGCGTGCTGGACGCACTGACGCGGGTTCCGAGATAGTCGAACTCGACGACCCCTTGCAGACGCTCGTGTTTCCAGCCGCGATTTCGCGGCGTGCGGACCGTCAGCAGCGGCTCGGGAACGGCGGAGACCTCCTCCAGTTTCAGTTCTTCCGGCAGGTCGAGGCGCGGCAGGACGGGCATGTCGAGGAGTGCCTCGACCAGTTCGTGCTCCTCGCCGGCCTTGGCGGTGATGTTCTGCCCTGCGCGCAGGAACTTGAGCCAGCGTCCCGCGCCGAAATCGTCGACGCGTGCGATCTGCTGTTCGGTGACGACCAGACCGCCGGAAACGATCAGGCGGGCGTCGGGGATGCGAATGATCTGCTTGTCGCGGCGGAGCTCGCCTTCGAGCTTCCAGTTCTCCTCGTCGTCGGAACGGCGGACGCAGATTGTCAGCACCCACGGAGGGGCGTCGTCCCATTCCAGGGGCTTCCACTTGCCCTCGTTCTCGTCGAGCACGCGGACTCGACCGGTGGCGCACATCATCGGCAGGAGCATCATCGCCAGGTCGAACGGCACGCGGTACCGGTGGACGGCGGACTGGAACTCGGCCTGCTGTGCGTACCAGCCGGAGCGTTCGGGCGTGCCGCCCCCGAGGTAGGCGAGGATGCGTCGGTCGTCTTCGTGCTCGATGTCGTCGAGCCGGCCCGGACGGACCTTGAGCGGCTTGAGCTTGCCCCACTGTCCGCTGGTTCGCCGCTGGCGTTGCGATGACTGGACGACGAGTTCGCCGGCCTCCCAGCTTTCGCGGAGGTCAATCTCGTAGAAGATTTCACGGTCGCGGTCGGCGCCGTCGTCGTCGCCGCGCGTGCTGATTTCGTCGCGCAACTGGCTGAGGTGCACCTCCCAGTCGCGGGTCTTGGGCTGTACGGCGGGCTTGCGGGGCCGGGTGCGGGTGGCGGTCCTGCTCGTCGACAGCAGGTCCTCCTCGAGATCATCCTCCCATGCGAGCGGATCGGACAACGGGGCGGATTCGGGAGCGGCCGCGAAGGCGGGGACGTTGCCGCGGACGGCGGCGCCGGCGAGGAGTGAGCCCGCATCGACCGCCAGGATGGTGGCCCAGAGATGCTTGCAGGCGGGTTCGCGGGTCGTGCCTTCGCCCACGCACGAGCAGAACATACGGAGCTCGCCGTTCTGGCGGCTGAGCTGCGTGTGGAATTCGGTGCCGTCCCGGACGGCGCCGAAGACGTGATCGGGTGTGACGCGCGTGATCGCGACGCGTTCCGCCTGCAGGTACGCGGCGCCGCGAAAGCGAATATCGCCGCGGAACCGGTCTTCCATCACTTTCGCCAGCGACACATCGCCTCCCTGCTGAAGCGCAGAGCCCCGCAGAACGTGAAAATGCGCCGCCGAAATTGACGCGCGGCGGCGCGCATCTGGCAAGCGTAGCGGATGCCGGCCGCGCGCTGCCAGCCTGAAGTCCCCGATTGTCACGAGGGGGACAGGGAAGCGCTATTCGGTGCGGAAAATCCAGAGGGAGGCGCCGTTTTCGTCCGGTTCGCCGCAGATCGCGAGCGTGCGACCGTCCGGGAAGAAGCCCGCCGAATGCAGGTGTCGTTCTCCCTCCACCAGAACGCACAACTCGGAACCGGTCGCGACGTTCCAGAGACGCGCCGTACCGTCACGGCTGGTGCTGACGAGCGTGCGGCCGTTGTTCGAGAAGCTCAGCGACGTGACGTCCCGGTAATGTCCAACGAGGGTCCGCCGCGTGTGCGGCGCGGCCAGATCGAACAGTTCGATGATACCGTTCGCATCGGCCGACGCCAGCCAGCAACCGTCGTTCGAAGTCGCGATGACATTTGCACGGCAGTGCAATTCCGAGCGTCGCACCAACCTGCGGCCGACGACTTCATAGAACTCAATGCGTGACGGATTCTCGCAGCGCACCAACAGTGTTCGCCCGTCAGCGAGTGCCCCCAGGAGCGATCTCGGAGTGCGATCATCCAGGCCGGGCCAGACGCTCCAGGTCGCGTCCTCGTACGCGAAGCAGGAGCCGAGGATCCCCTTGGCGAGCAGGCGATCATTGGACACAACGGTCAGCAAGGCCGGCGCGCGGGAAACCGCATCGCCGCGATAGGATTCCGGGTCAAACAGATCAGCTGGAAGGAGCTCACCTGACTCCAGATCCCAGAACCTGATCGTGAGATTCTGGTTCACGCACGCCATGATCCGGCCGTCTCGCAGGAATGTCGGCCACGAGCCGCGGGCCGCCGGCTCCGGCAACGTGATTCCGCTGATGAGATTTGCCGTGTTGTGCACGTGCACATCGCCTTGCGGCGTCATGGAGACCAGGTGCCGGCCATCGGGCGAACAGGCCACGTGTATCAATGGGCCATGGCAGTAGGCTTCTTCCGTCGGCTCGCCTGCCAGCGACACATCCCAGATGCGGGCCACCTGGTCGCTGCCCACCGTCAGCAATCGTGAACCATCGCGCGAGTACTCCAGTCGCCACACAGTCGTGGGGTGCGCCTTGAACTTCGAAATCAATCGATGATCCGTGGCCGACCAGATCCACACGCAGCCATCGTTGCCGGTGACAGCCAGGTGCGCGCCATCCGGTGAGTGCTCCAGAGCGCGATAGCCTCCGTCGCCAGGGCAGGTCGCGATCAGGAAGCCGTCCGCCAGCCGATGGATGCGCACGATGTCGTCCGTGCCGGCGACCGCAACCCGTTCCCCATCCGGAGAAACCGACAGCGCTCGCGGCGAGTCATGGGAGGGAAACTCCCGCCGTAACTCTCCGGTCTGTGAATCCCAGACGGTCACAATCCCGTCCAGATCACCTGTGATGATTTCGTCGCCCGACCGCGTAAAGCACAGGGCGCACAGCCTGTCGCACTCGACGAGAAACTGCGATTTCAGACCGTGCGTCGCCATATCCCAGACATGCACGTGCCCATTCGCCCAGGCACCCGCCAGCCAGCGACCGTCGGGGGAGAACCGGCAGGTCGCCTCCGCCGGGTGAGTCGGCGTCATCGCCACCCTCGTGCCATCCGCCACACTCCAGAGCCGGACTCCTCCGTCTTCTCCGGCAGTTGCCAGCCATGCGCCGTCCGGCGAAAACATCACGCAGTTCTCATCGTATGGAACGCCGGCGGGCGACAGGCCGGCCCCATTCGGCCAGACCCGCTGTTCGACTCCCGTCGCCGCATCCCACATCCGGATCGTTCCGTCCGCTCCGCAGGTCGCAGCGCGGAGTCCATCGGGACTCAATGCGCCGCCGTACACGAAGTGCGTGTGCTGAGTGAATCGCGCCACCTCGCGCGGCATCAGCTTGGCCTGATGGTCGAACAAGCACCACTCAAATCCCTGAAGTTCAGGCTGGTTGCGATACTGATCGAGGACCGTTCGCAATTCGAGCAGCTCGCCACGCTGGACATGGCGATGCGCCAGCGACATCTGCGAAACGTACAGTTGCCGATTCAGCTGCTGGGCGCGCGTTTCCGCGATCTGACGGTGTGAGTCCGCCTGTTCGTATGCTTCGTTCACGACGAAGTAACCGGCCGTCAGCCCGATCGTCCCCATTGTCAGCAGCAGGCAGGAGGCGACCACGGCGGTGGCGCGGACCGGATGCCGCCGGCACCAGCGGCGGCAGCGTTCTGCTAACCCCGGATGCCGGGCGGTGATGGCCTCCCCTGCCAGCCAGCGGCGAAGGTCGGCGGCGACATCGGCGGCCGTGGCATAGCGGTGCGACGGGACCTTCTCGAGACAGTGCAGGCAGATCGCCTGGAGGTCGTGATCGACGTGGGCGTTGATGTCCGACGGGGCGATAATGTCCGTCGTGCCCACGGCGAGCAGAGTTTCGATGGGGGTCTCCCCTTCGAACGGGGGCCGGCCGGCGAGCAGCACGTACAGGATTGCTCCCAGTCCGTAGACATCGGTCGCAATCGTCGCCGGGCCGGCCCAGGCGGAACCGGCCACGCGTTCCGGCGCCATGTACGCGGGAGTTCCAATGAGTTCGCCGGGGCGTGTCAGTTCCTGATCGCCGGCCAGCCGCTTGGCAAGTCCGAAGTCGGCGACGTGCGGTCGTCCGCCGGCATCCAGCAGGATGTTGGACGGTTTCAGGTCGCGATGCAGGATGCCGCGTTCGTGCGCGTGCTGGACGGCTTCGGCGATGGTCGCGACCAGTTCGGCCGCGCGGCGCGGCTGCGCAACGAAGTCCTGCAGTCGTCCGGCAAGGCTCCCCTCCTCGTACAGGGCCATGCTGAAGAAGGGCCGGCCGTGATGCTCGCCGACATCATGGATCGGCACGATGCCTGGATGCTCCAGATGCGCGACGGCCTCCGCTTCAAATCGGAGTCGGGCGACGTCGTGGAGCGAACCAGGGCGTCCGCCCTGCAGCATCTTGATGGCCACGAGGCGGTTGAGTCCGATCTGCCGCGCCTTGTAGACGACGGCCGCTCCTCCCCGGCCGATCTCGGCCAGCAGTTCGTAGTCGCCAATCCGCTCGGGCATCGGCAGCACGGGGCGTGTCGGCGATGGCGACACCAGTCCGGCGGCGAACTTCGTAACCACGTCTGCCGCCGCGAAATAGTCCTCGACGCCAGCGGCGATGTCCGGCTCGTGCATCGGGACGGTGGCCGTATCGATGCTGCCGGTGCGGTCGCGGGTTTCCAGCAGCACCGCCAGCTGCTCAAACAGCCGCTGTTCGCCGTCGGCGGGTGATGTCTGCCTGCCCGTCATTCGAGAATCAGTCCTTCCTGCCGCGGTTTCACCTGCGGTCGACGCTCTGTGCGACCAATCAGGCGACGAAAACGGCGGGGGAAAGCGCGAATTCCGCATGTTGGGGACCAGATTCGCAAACTCGACGCTGAAACGACAGAAAACGGACACAAAGTCACAGAGACGCGAAGACGCGCAGAGAAAAGTGAGGAGCGGTGAGCGGGATCATCGCTCGTTCGCTTGACCGGCAGGTCGGCGGACGGCCGAGGGCAGCGCGATGCCGTCTTCGCTCCGATGTGCCTCGTTGCGGCTTTGCGTCAAATCCTGCACAGACAGCGACTTCCCAACGCCGAGGGGTGATGGCCGGTGACCGTTGGTGGGTGTCATCAGCCGGTCGCGGAGTCGCAGCATTCCGCGATGCAGCAGGCCGGCGACGGCGGGCTTTGAGCGGTCCATATAATTTGCGACTTCCGCCAGCGGAACTCCCTGGAGGTGGTGCATGACAACCGCCGTCTGCTGATCCGGCGGCAAATCGTTAATCGCCTCAGCCAGCTGCAGCAACTGTTCATTGCGTGCCGCGCACGTGGATGGCGAAGACTGATCGAGTGCGAGAGCCGTGTAGGACCGGGAGGTCAGGTCGTCGAGCGAGCACTCGAGGGCGGCGTCGAACTTGACCCGCCGCAGCCGCCGGACTTCGTCAAGAACGTTGCGGGTGAGAATCTGCTGCAGCCAGGCGAGCAGGGCATCGTCGCCCTGTCCGCGAAACTGCGCGAGTCCCTGATGCGCTTCGAGCAGGGTCTGCTGGACGACGCCGGAGACGTCGAACTTGCCGACGAGGCGCGGATCGAGATCGAGCCGGGCCTTCAAGCGAAGGAACGCCCGGAACTGTTCGAGTCGTGCGGGTTCGACAGCGATGGCCACGCCGCACCTTGCGGGTCAAGACGAGGGCCGGAGACGGCAACTGACGAGAACTCATTATTCGCGGCCGCAGACCGGTTGCAAGTCCATGCTGTTGAGCTCGATCGGTCGACCGCCGCGGCCCTGTGCCGTTGAGGGGCGCGGAGTCGCTGCTGCTGAAGCCGCCAGAGTCTTCAAAAAAGATGCGCATTGCGGACGCAAAAACTCCGCCAACTCTTCAGCGACCGAAGTTTGCAGTCTCGCAGGAAGACTGCGACAGCGGGCCGGGTGGGGGGAGCGCCTGATCACGTGACGGCGCTCCCCTCACCGTCGCTCGCGGTGCATCACAGACCTCGTGGATTAGAGCGGATTTGACCTGGACGCAGTCGGTTAATTGGCCCGCGACCCCCAACCCGTCCCCGCACCCGCGTCACTGACGCTGTTCGGGCTTGGGGCGCTGGGACTGGCGTTCGGACGCAGGCGGTTGCGACGGCCCAATCCGTGAAGCCGAAACCGATCGAATTCATACATTTCTTCGTTCTTCAACTAACCAGCGTGTAACCAATGCGGCGACTCTTCATTGCTATCGGCTGCTGTCTCGCGCTCACGATCGCCGGAGCCGGCTGGGCGCAGGCCGGCCCGCTGATCACGTTTGCCGGCTATGACGAACATTGGGTCGCAGCGGGCAAC
>JAEUIG010000580.1 GCA_016795125.1 Planctomycetaceae bacterium
CCTTCAATGTCGGCGAACACCTGGTCTCCGTTCGCCGCCGTGAACGTGCACGAGCCGATTCCGGTTGACGGACGGACGGACCGGTCCACGACGTGTGGAAAGTCATAGGTGAAATCGCCCAGGTGGGTTGCCTGTCCGACGGCATCCAGTTGAACGTCGACGATCAACGGGAATTCCGAATGGATCGGAGTCGCCGTGAAGCTGCCGTCGAGCGTGCCTTTGAACGGTGCCTGCTTGCCGGCGGATGCCGACCGGGCGGACCCGAGCACTGCGACAGCGCAGAGCGCGATGCCGACTGTCAAAGTGAGCTGTCTCATCATGCTCATCATGTATCTCCTCGCAGCTTGCGATAGGATGAACCCCATCGACGCCGGCGCGCAAACCAGGCGCCGGACCGATGCCCGGCCGGTGAGGGACTTGCTTGGCGGCTGTCCTCACCGGCCGACTGTTTTTCTGCGTCTGCAGCCGTCCCGCACTGAGCGGACCGGCCGTCTGTCAGTCTTCGACTGGTTGGGGCGGCCCATTCGCGTCGCCGGCCGGCGGCGTCTCGTTCGCCTCGCCGCTGATATCCGGAGGTGGATGGGCGTCGTCGGTTGTGGGCATTGCGGTCGCATCTGGCGGACCGGACAGGACGTTCTCGGTTTCCTTCTGCAGCGTTTCGACTTCGACCCGGAACGGCCACTGGTTCGACGCGGACCATTGCGGTTTTCGCTGCTGGACCTCGTCGGCGTACTGGCGCGCCTGCTGCGTATTACCCAGTCGATAATGGGCCATCGCGAGGAAGCACAATCGATATTCCTCGTACCCGCGCTCGCTGAACTTACTCCAGGCCTCGATCACCTCTTCCAGACGATCGAGCCGGTACAACCAGGCGGTATGGTTTCGCAGAGCCCAGGGGCTGTTCGGTTTCGCCGCCAACGCCCGCTCCGCCAGTTGAAACGCCTTGTGCCTGTCGGTCACAGAAGCGGGAGCAACCACCGTCGCCCAAGTCACAAAGATCAGCTCGTCGGGATGGGTTTCGTCTGCAAAGACAGCCAGCATCTGTTCGCACAAATCGCGGTATCCGGCGATGTCGTCCTGAGCGAGCAACGTGATTGCGACGAGACACCACAGACCGGCGCCATCCGGTCCGAGTTCCAGTCGAGTCCGGTAGCAGTGAGTAGCCTCGGCCCAGCGAGACTGGTGCGCGAAGAAATGACCGCGATCGCGCCACAGATTGATGTCCTGTGGCAGCAGCCTCGTGACGCGCTCGAAGAGTTCGTCCGAGCGCACGATCTGATCGACAATTGTCTGTCGCGTGCTCCCGGGAGCGGCTTCCGGACCGCAGTTCGAGAGCGCGATGCAGTATTCGGCGGCGGCATCGTCGAAGCGGCCCAGCCGCAGATGCTCGCTCGCGCGCGTAATATCCGGCACCCGATTGTGCGTCTCTTCGGTCGGCGTGACCGCCGCCGTTTCCGGCGCTTCGCGCGAAACGCGGACCACCGCGCGGTCGCCGCGCGAGATTGTCACGAGTTCCTGCAGCAGCGGTGTGTCGCCCTTCATGGCGCGGAACTGATACTGCCCGGGCCGCAGCCGGACTTCCTGAAGACCGGCGCCTGTGATGCTGAGCTCCTCGCCATCCAGCGAGACCTGAACTTCGGGGTCGTCGACTTCGATGACAAGTGTTCCTTCACCGGTCACAATCCGGACGATCATGGCCGTGAACTGGGTCACTCCCACAGCCTCGGTGGTTCCGAAGGCGACGGTCGCAGTCGCCAGCAGTGACGCGACAACGAGCCAGGGGCGGCGAGAGC
>JAEUIG010000582.1 GCA_016795125.1 Planctomycetaceae bacterium
AAGTTCTAGCTGTGACGCTGCACTAGAGCGTTGACGCTGCAGCCAACGGCCGCTCAATCTGGCCCACTTCGGGTCAGGCTGACACAACGAGCGTGCGGCCAGATTCCTGGCTCTCGGATCGAAAACATGGAAAACGCACCAGCATGCGGCCACGATCGGGCGCACGCCGGTGCGTCGTTATCTCAAACTGAACTGTCTGGAGCTACGGAACCGAAACCTCACTGGCCATCAACCGGTGGTTTCCGGCGTCTGTGGGATCGGAAAGCCGGGCGCTGTCAACTTCGTTGCTCGGCGGATGATCGTCGCGACACCGACAGTGTGCTCCCCACGCCCCGGCATACGGCCACCCGTAGTACCAGTACGGAGAGTACACATAATAATTGGGATAGCCCGGGTAGTACGCGTAATACGGATACGGGTAGTACCAGGCGGCTCCATAGTAGGCGGCATACGAGTAATACGGGAATGCCGTCAGCGGAACTCCCACCGGCGACATGTTGGTCGCGTAGTAAGCGGGCGCGACCGTCGTCGGCGAAACGCCAACGACAGCTGAGCCGTCCGGCTTCCGTGTGACGTGCACATCCGGCCCATTGAACACGACGTCCCAGGCGGCCGGAGCGATCGTCGCACTTTGACGCTCCACTCCCCGAACATAGGTGATCGTCAGCGGATCATTCAGATCAGCGGCCGCCACGAGCGTGATGAACTGGTCCGACGACGAGATCACGGCATCGTTCACGGCCACCAGGTGATCGCCGGTCTGCAGTCCGGCCGCTTCCGCCGGACTGCCGATGAGCGTCTCCGTCAGGACCACCCGGTTCCCCGCCCGAAAACGCACACCCAGCGCGGGACGAGCGTCGGACACGAAGTCAGGCCGCCGGACGGTTGTCGTCGCTGGCGCTCCCGGCAGGGGGTTCACCATCACCGTCTCGGCAACGCCGTCGCGTTCGATCGCGAACGATATAGGACTCGTCGGGCGGGCCGCAACGAACTCCTGCAACTCGCCGGCGTTCGTCAGAAACTGCCCGTCAACAGAGAGGATAACGTCGCCGGTCCTCAGTCCCGCATTGTCAGACACGCTCCCCGGCGAGACGCGGGTCACCGTCAGTCGCCCATCGGCGCCGGGCACGGCCGCCAATCCGAACGCCGCGGGCGAGAGATCTTCGGCGATTGATTGCGGCGTCGGGGGGGCCAACTCATCGGTCGACTGCGCTCCAATCGGCACGCCGGCGCACAACGGCAATAGCAGACAACAGATTCGAAAACACAGACTCATGGCGATTTCCTTGAAAGGGACACAGGAATTGCCGGAGAGGCGATCTCGGCGCACACTCACAAGTCGCAGCGGACCGGACGCGACCGCGATCGCCTGCACCCAGGTCGATCGTGGGGTTGCCAGCGGACCGGGCCGGCCCGCGCGTGCGCGCCACCTCCTCCGTGCAAGAGCGAAAGCGCCTGCACGAAGGTGCACGCAGTTCTCATATGCGCGAGCCGTGCGCCACGCGTTCGTTGAACTCGCGAATCTGCTGTTCCACTTCCTCCTTGGCATAGCCGTAGCGCTTCGAGATGGCACCGGCCAACTGCTCGCGCTTGCCTTCGATCACGTCGAGGTCGTCGTCCGTGAGCCTGCCCCATTGCTCCTGAATCTTGCCCTTCAGGATCATCCAGTCGCCTTTGAGTGTCTGCTCGTTCATTGGTCGCTCCTGTGTTTGACTCACATGCAGATCCGGCCAGAACATCTGCTGCGCCGGAAGAGTGAGGACAGGGAGCATGTCGTGTGCCGCCGTACCCGCGCGCCTGGCAGACGCGGGATCGCCACGATGCGGCCGGCCGGGAATACACCGAGGCGTGCCGGGTGTTCAGACCCGACTCACAAACCCGGGGTGCTTCGACGCAGTTTCAAAACTGCGTCGCTCAGGTGGCCTGCCTGATCGAACCGCTGTCCAAAGAACGCTCATGCTGGCGGCATGAGCCACGACGTCGGTTTTGAGACTGCTGCACGGAACCTGTGAGCTCACGCCTTGCGGCCGGCGTTTTCGGCGGTGTGCGCGGCCAGTGTGGTCAGCAGCCGGTCCAGCTCTGCAGCCAGCGTGACCGCGTCATCCGCCGCCGGTTCCAGCTCCCCCGAGTGCAGGAGTTGTTCGATCCGTCGGGCACACGACTCGACGCGCACCCCGCCCACGTTGGCCGCGATCCCTTTCAGTCCGTGTGCATAGTGCTCGGCACGCGGCAGGTTCCCCTCAGTCAAGCTGCGCTGCAAAGCCGCCATGAGGCCGGGACTGTCTTCGATGAAAATTGCCGCCAGTTCCTGAAACAGTTCAGCATCGCCTCCGATCCGGTCCAGTGCCGATGCGACATCGACAATCTGCATTTCGGGAGAGACTGCAACGTCCAGGCGGGGCTTGGTCATCATCGCTCGTGCTCTGCACTCATTCGCGGCTGTCGCGCTGCAGCCAGGGGCCGGCATCTCCTGTCCTGAATGGCAAAGTCGGTGCCGTAGTGTGCCGGTCCGACGACATCTCTACGCGGCCTCGCATCAACACTGTGAAGTGATTCGCCTTAGAATCATTCCCGGAGTGCGGCGCACGGCCGCTTGTCGCCGCCAGTTCGTGCCGGCGCGGGCGGGCGAACTGGCACAGTGCTTGTCCGTCTACCACTGCAACCTTGTCCAGTTCCGGTCATTCTTCGCGAATGCCGACGGTCCGGTCCAGCGAGATTTCGAATGCGGCAATCCGGTCGCGGACCTTGCCGCGAGTGATCCCCAGGATCTCGGACGCCTGCTTCTGATTGCCCTCGGTCTGCCGCAGGACGCGCGTCAGCAGGTAACGCTCCATCATCTCCAGCGTTTCCGCGTAGAGGTTGGTGGATTCGCACTGCAGTCGCTGCTCGATGAATCCCTGCAGGTCCGCATCGGGCAGCCCGGAGGCCGCCGGCTCACGCGACCGCGTCACCGGCTTGCCGAGCACTTCCGCCGGCAGCATATCGGGAATGATGACCGGCCCGGTCGCCTTCAACACCGCCTGCCGCACGACCGAATGCAGCTCGCGCACGTTCCCCGGCCACGCGTACGACTGCAGGATCTCGAGTGCCTCCGGCGAAATGCCCTTGATTTCCAGCTTGTTGAGCTCGGTGCGCGTCCGATTCAGGAAATACTGCAGCAGCAGCGGAATGTCTTCCACGCGTTCGCGCAACGGAAGAATATGGATTGTGACGCCGTTCAAACGGTACAGCAGATCGGCGCGGAAGGTCCCGGCTTCGACCATGTCCTCCAGCGGGCGGTTGGTCGCGGCCACCAGTCGCACGTCGGTGGCGATTGTCTCGTTTCCTCCGACGCGCTCAAACCGCTGCTCCTGCAACAGGCGCAGCACCTTCCCTTGCACGAGGGCCGACATGTCGCCGACCTCGTCGAGGAAGATCGTGCCGCCGTTGCATTGTTCAAACTTGCCGATCCGCCGCCGATCAGCGCCGGTAAATGCGCCTTTCTCGTGGCCGAACAGCTCGCTCTCCAGCAGCGTGTCGGGAAGGGCCGCACAGTTCACCGCCATGAACGGCTTGTTCGCGCGGTCGCTGTGCTGATACAGCGCACGGGCGACGAGTTCTTTCCCGGAGCCGCTCTCGCCCCGCACGAGCACCGTGACGTTCTGCTTCGCGACGCGGCCGATCGACTTGAACACCTCCAGCATTTGCGGACTGCGGCCGACGAACAGATCGGCGTCCGAGCCGCTCGCTTCCGAGGCGGACAACGCCACCGGCACCTTCATCATCCGCCGGAATTCCAGCGCCTTGAGAATCTGCTCGTTGAGCTGCGTGAGCCGCAACGGCTTGGCCAGGTAGTCGAACGCGCCGCGCTCGATCGCCTCGATCGCCGTGTGGCTCCCGGCGCCGGACGTCATGTAGATGACGGGCAGGTGCCGCTCGATCTCCTGGAATTGCTGGAAAACCTCCAGCCCCGACGCCCCCGGCAGCATGATGTCCAGCAGAACCACGTCCGGCCGGCTCTCGCGCGCCCGGGCCAAGCCCTCTTCCGCAGAGCGCGCCGTCACGATCTCCAGCCCGGCATCGGCCTTGGACAACGAATGCTCGATCAAATGCAACGTCGAGCGGTCGTCATCCACTACGAGGATTTTGCCCATTGATTGACCCGATTCCGTACAACTTCCGGCA
>JAEUIG010000606.1 GCA_016795125.1 Planctomycetaceae bacterium
GGATCTCGGACGGAGTCATGGGGAAAGCTGGTGCCTGATGGTCTGGTGCCTGGTGAGGTGGTCACCTGCTCCGTTCGGGAGGAACAGGGGGACTCGCCCGCCGACCAGAAAAACAATCTGCCGATTCGACTACGATACGACCGCTTCGGGCTGCTGCGATTGCACGTCCTCGGGCTCGTAAACGTGGCGCGGACGGGCGGCCGGCGCCGCCTGCTTCGCCTGTGCGACCATGGCCCGGACCCAATCAAGGTCTCCCCGGTGCCACACGTAGGCGAAGCCGACCAGCAGCACGCCGAAGAACACAAGGATGTCGGCCAGGCCGATCCACGCCAGCTGCTGGGCGCCTGCGGCCGTAATGAGCGAATCCGCCGTGGCCGTACCGGCCGGCAGGTTCAGGAGTTTGTCGCTCAGGTGCAGCCTGGCGGCTTCGGAAATGGAGGGGTCGGCCAGTTGCGTCGCCCCCCCGAAGATCGTGCCCCACGGGAAGAAGAACACGACTTCCACGTCGAAGATGATGAACAGTAGCGCGACGACGTAGAACCGCAGGTCGAACTGAATGTAGCTGGAGCCGATGGTCGGCTCGCCGCATTCGTAGACGGCGTCTTTTTCGGGGGTTGGCAACCTGGGCCGAACGAACAGGCCGGCCAGGAGCGGCAACAGCACCAGGGTCGCGCCGACGATCACCGCCAGCAGCAAATGCAGGTTCAGGTCAGTCATCGTGACGGAGGTCGTATCGAGTGTTCAGCGGTCCGGTGCTTCACCGGGTTTCGCGGGCCACCCCGTGGTCTTCCGATCCGGAAGCGGGGGGCACATACAGATTCAGCGTATTTTCCGGGGACTCGGACTGGACGTCGGCATCGCCGGGATGCCAGCGAAACTGGCCATTGCCGGCTGCCGGAAACATCACCGTTCCGTCGGCCGGATTACTGAGTTGGATTCCGAGCTGCGACAGTTCGTCGATGAACGTGCGCAGGGTCTGCTCGTCGGCGACGAACTCGGCCTGCATCTGGCGCAGCTCTTCGCCATACGGGTCGTTGTCCCTGGTGCGTCGCTTGCGGCGGGCCGCCAGGTCGTCGAGGCGTTCCTTGCGGGCCAGCAGGTCGGCGTTCAGGTCGACGATGTCCCGGACGATGAGTCGCACCAGCGGCAGCGTCCGATTGGCTTCGTCTCGGGTAAAGGTCTTCGCAGTGGCAGCACTCACGGTCATGGTCGCGCCCCTCCGACTGCCGCGCTCGAGCTGTGCACGGCAGGCTGACTAGTGATCTCCCTCAGGTGCGTACTCAAAGGGGCTGGCCTCGCCCTTGATCCAGACCGGTTGGTACAGCACCTTCGACTCGGCCACAGCCGTCGGATTCAGCGTCGCCTGCCCCCAGGCCGTTTCCAACGGCACCTTGGCGTAGTCGACGATGCAACCGTCACGGCTGTAACAGCTCAAGTCATGATTCGAGCCCATGAAGATGCAGTCAACAGGGCAGGGATCGACACACAGGGCGCAGAACATGCATTTGGTGTAGTCGATCGCGAAGCCATTGACGCGGAACCCCTTGCCGACGGGGCTTTTTTCCTTCTCGATGTAGATGCAGTCGACCGGGCAGGCGGCCGCGCATTTCTCGCAGGCGATGCAGGTCGTCAGATCGAAGCGATGAAACCCGCGGTACCGTGCCTTCACGGGCACCGGCGTCTCGGGGTACTCGTAGATCTGCGCAAAAGCCTTGCGCTGATAGGTCTTCCGCATGACGCCGATCGTGACGGCCAGGCCTTTCACGACCGTCGAGACAGCGATCCAGACGTTCCGAAACCACTCACCCATCGCGGTGATCCCTGCAATGCAGACCCGTGCCAGGCGGCGTTCATACGCCGGAAGTTCTGGCAGGCCACCGGATTATAGGGAGGCGCGTCGCCGTCGCAAGCGAGTGGCGACGACGCTCCCGGTTTCGGGAAAGAGCGTTCAACACGATTCGACCTCCGGGTATGCAGGCCGCATACCGGCAGTCGCTCACGATGCCAGAAACAGGGCCTTCACGGGCCGTCGCGTCGATGGTCCTCAGTCCGTGCGACGATTCACGCCAATCGTCTGCTGGACTGGAAAGCGCCGTCGATGTGCCGCGGATCGATCATCCGGGGGCCGCCCGGAATCAAAGCATTCGCCGCGTAAGTCTCGCACCATCCGCGCGACTCGTCCATAATGGAGCGAACCCTTGGCCGCCTCGGAACGGGACTCGCGGAACGCATGCGACGAACCTTGCTGCTCATGATCGTCGGGCTGATGAGCGCAACCGTGCTACGGTCAGTCGCCGTCGCCGATGATGCGGAGTTTTTCGAGACGCGCATCCGGCCCGTCCTCGTGACGCAGTGCTACGAGTGTCATTCCGCGGCGTCTGCGGAGGTCAAAGGCGGCCTGCTGGTCGACTTCCGCGACGGGCTGCTCCAGGGGGGCGAATCTGGTCCGGCGGTGGTGCCGGGCCAGCCTGCCGACAGCCTGCTGCTGGGCGCGCTGCGGCACGAATCTTTCGAGATGCCGCCGGCGGGAAAGCTGGCGGACGATGTGATCGCCGACTTCGAGCAGTGGATTCAGGGGGGCGCGTACGATCCGCGCGACAGCCAGCCGTCACCGCTCGAGGCCGCCGAGGCGGCGTGGAAAATTGTCTTGCAGGAGCGCGCCCGGTGGTGGAGCCTGCAACCGCCGGTGGCCGTTGCGCCGCCGGACGTCACGGATCGCGCGTGGAGCGTGGAGCCTGTCGATCGC
The DNA here is from genome assembly GCA_016795125.1 of Planctomycetaceae bacterium. Taxonomy (GTDB): domain Bacteria; phylum Planctomycetota; class Planctomycetia; order Planctomycetales; family Planctomycetaceae; genus JAEUIG01. Next base: position 2,747 of record JAEUIG010000606.1, read on the forward strand.
TTCGTCCGTTCGGCTTTGGACGCGGCAGGGCTTGATCCCGCGCCCGCGGCCGACGGGGCGACGCTCGCCCGGCGGCTCGCATTCGTGCTGACGGGACTCCCGCCGACACCGCAGCAGGCGCAGTCGTTCCCGGTCGCCTACGCCGCCGATCCAGACGGGGCGCTCGCGGCTTTTGTCGAAGAACTCCTGGCGTCGCCTCAGTTTGGCGAACGGATGGCGCGGCACTGGATGGACGTGGTCCGCTATACCGACACGTACGGCTACGAATGGGACAACCCGGCGAAGGGGTCGTGGGAGTACCGCGATTACCTGGTGCGGGCATTCAACAACGATGTCGGCTTCGACCAGTTCCTGCGCGAGCAGGTGGCTGGAGACCTGCTGCCGGAGCCGCGCATCGACGCGGTCGCCGGCGTCAACGAGAGCCTGATCGGGCCGATGTTCTATCACCTCGGGGAGCATCGCCACGGGTCGAGCCTGGACTTCAACGGCATTCACCAGGAGATGGTGAACAACAAAATCGACGCTTTCTCGAAGGCGTTCCTGGCGATGACGGTCGCCTGTTCGCGTTGCCACGATCACAAGCTCGATGCCGTCTCGCAGGCCGACTACTACGCGCTGGCGGGCGTGTTCATGACACCGCGCTGGACCTCGCGGGTCATCGACGCGCCCGGCACATACGATGCGCCGATTGCCGAGTTGAAGCGCCTGCGGTGGGAGATCCATGCGACATTGCGTGCACGGTGGCAGGCTCACGTTGAGCAGGGGGGCCTCAACCCAGACGTGTTGCAAGCGTGGGCCGCCGCCAGCGCGGCCGCCTTTGACAAGTTGCCGCTCGACGATGTCGCCTACCCGATGGCGAAAGTCCACAATGCGACCGACGATACGATTCCGCAGGTCTGGGGCGATTTGATCGCGCAGTTGACGGCCGAGTCCGCGGCGCGTGAGGCGGCGAACGCGCAGAAGTTCACGGTCCTCACGGATTTCGCTCAGCCCGGATTTCCTGATGGATGGGTGGTCGAAGGGGACGGCATCGCACACGGTTACATCAACGACGGTTCCCCGCTGGTCAGCCTCGACGGTGACTCGCTGATCCGCCAGGTTCTGGCGCGCGGCTATCACACACACGCGCTGTCGTCGAAGCTGCCGGGCGCGGTGCGGCTGCCGCCGCAGGAGCAGATCCCGGGGAAGTTCGTCAGCCTGCGCCTGAACGGCGGCGAATTCGCGGGCGCGATGGTCGTCCCGCAGAATGCGTTTCAGAACGAGCCGATGTCGTTCTTTGACCCGGCGGCGGCAGCCAGCTGGACGGAGTTTGGCGATCGCACGCCGGCGAACGGCGTGACCCGCGTGCTCGTCGATGTCATGACATCGCCGCTGCATCCGAACTTCCCGCCGCGGACCGGCCTTGCCAAGGCCGGCGACCTCAAGCTGCCGGATAACGACCTCGGCCTCGACAAGCGGAGCTGGTTCAGCCTGACCGGCATCGTGACGTACGACGAGACCGGCTCGCCGCAGCCGTCGCTCGATCTGTTCGCAGCCCTCGGCCAGGGTGTCGCTCCGGCTACGACCGGCGAGGCGTGGGAACGGGTCTCGGAATGGCTGAAAGGCGCCGTCACCCGCTGGGCCGCGCAGCAGCCGACCGACGGCGACGTGCGCGTCGTCAACTGGCTGCTGGGGCAACGACTGCTGCCGAACGATGCGGCCGCAGCTCCTGAGATCAAGTCACTGGTGGACCAGTATCGCGCCGTCGAAGCGACGGTCGGATTCCCGCGGACCGTCAACACGCTGGACGAACGGCACCTGGCGGCGATTGATTACGGGTTGAATCTGCGCGGCAACGTCGACGACATCGGTCCGTCGATTCCGCACGGATATCTGGAGGTCTTCGCGCGTCAGAACCAGGTGGGCGCGGGCACGGGGAGCGGGCGCCTGGAACTGGCGCAGTACCTCAGCAGCCGCGAAAATCCGCAGACCGCGCGGGTGTATGTCAACCGCCTCTGGCAGTGGGTGTTCGGAACCGGGATTGTCGCCACGTCCAGCGACTTCGGAAAACTGGGCGACCGCCCGTCACATCCCGAACTGCTGGACTGGCTCGCCATTCAGTTCATGGACGAAGGCTGGTCGACCAAGTCGATGATCCGCCGCCTGGTACTCAGCCGCACGTTCCGACAATCGGGCGCGGTGACGGCCGCGGGCCAGGAGCGCGATCCCGGCGACCGCATGCTGCATCATTACCCGACGCGGCGGCTCGAAGCGGAGGCGATCCGCGACAACCTGCTGGCCGTTTCCGGGCGTCTTGATCCGTGTTTTGGCGGTCCGCCGATCAAGCCGGTCCGCACCGTGGAAGACGCGTCGAAGCGGCTGTTTTCGGGACCGGTCGACGGCAACGGCCGGCGGTCGATCTATCTCGAGATGTCCATCATGGACCCGCCGAAGTTCCTCGTCGGTTTTAACCTGCCGGATCTCAAGCTCCCGGCAGGAAAACGCGATGTCACCAACGTCCCGGCCCAGGCCCTGATCCTGCTCAATGACCCGTTCGTGTTGCAATCGGCCCGGACCTGGGCCGATCAACTCCTCCAGGATGGCAGCACAACGCCGGAGGAACGTATCCGCAGTATGTTTGTGAAGGCACTGGGGCGAGTCCCCGATGATGTCGAGCTGGATCGCTGGCAGGCGGCGGTGAGCGAACTGGCAGTTTCCGGTGACGTCATTTCCGATCGAACCGCATGGACCGAACTGGCACATGCAATGTTTAATACGAAGGAGTTTGTGTACTACAAGTAGCGTGCAAAGGAATGTGAAAATGCCTGAATGTCGAATGGTCCCTTCTGACAGTCGACATTTGGACATTCGGTCATTTGCCCTGATAAAGCCCGAACGGTTCGTACTCGCATGATGGATCTTCACCATCCCCGCTGTCCGGGACGAATCCCCGGCGACACGTCGCGCCGCAGCTTTCTGCAGCAGTCATCGGTCGGCTTCGGCTGGCTGGCGCTGTCGGCCATGTTGGGCCGAACTGCGAGTGGCGCGGGGCCGCTGGCGACGCCGCATCTGTTCGCGCCCCGGGCGCGGAACATCATTCTGTGCTTCATGGACGGCGGGCCGAGCCATGTTGACACCTTTGATCCCAAGCCGGCGCTGAAGGAGCACGAGGGGAAGCCGATCGGCGAAGCGGCGGTGTCCAAGCGGTCGCAGTCGGCGGCCAGCCGCGTCTGGCTCGGCAGTCCCTGGACCTTCCGCCAGCGCGGCGAGAGCGGACTGTGGGTCAGCGATTTGTTCCCGCACCTGGCGTCCATTGCCGACAAGCTGTGCGTGGTGCGGTCGATGCTCGGCGAACTGCCGCTGCACGGCCAGCAGGCCTTGCTCATGCACACCGGGCGCATCCTCGGACAGGCGCCCAGCCTCGGGGCGTGGGTGTCGTACGGTCTCGGCACGGAGAACCAGAACCTCCCGGGTTATGTCGTTCTCAACAACGACTGGGTCCCGAACGGCGGACTGGAAAACTTCGGCAGCTCGTTCCTGCCCGCATCGCACCAGGCGACGCAGATTCGCCCCAGCGGAGTGCCCGTCGACAACATTTCTTCCGCGGAACCGGTCGACGTGCAGCGGCGCATGCTGACGCTGCTGGCGGAACAGGACCGCGCGTTCGCGGCGCAGGCCTCGGACCGGCTGGCGATTGAAGGGGCGATCGCCAATTACGAGACGGCTTTCCGCATGCAGGCGACCGTGCCGGCCGTGGCCGACATCAGCGCCGAGCCGCTGCACATCCAGCAGATGTATGGCGTCGATTCGGACGACCCGCACCAGAAACTGTATGCCACCCAGGCGCTGCGGGCGCGGCGACTGGTCGAGGCCGGCGTGCGGTTTGTCGAGATCACCTGCCCGAGCTTTGACGACAACAACTCACCATGGGATCAGCACAGCCAGCTCAAGAAGAATCACGAGAAGAACGCCCGCGTGACGGAGCAGTCGGTCGCCGCGCTGATCGTGGACCTGGAGCAGCGCGGGTTGCTGGATGAGACGATCGTCGTCTGGGCGGGCGAGATGGGGCGCACGCCGCACACGCCGGCGATCAACGACGCCGTCGGCCGCGACCATCACGTCAACGGCTACTCGATCTTCATGGCGGGCGGCGGCTTCCGCGGCGGCATGACGTACGGCGAAACGGATGAGTTCGGCAACTCTGTCGCCGAGAACCAGGTCGACATCCACGACATTCATGCCACGCTGCTGCACCAGCTCGGCGTGGATCACGAGCGACTGGTGTTCCGCCACGGCGGCCGCGACCAGCGACTGACGGACGTCAGCGGCCGCATCCTCACCGACCTGCTGGTGTAGGAACTGGAATCACCGTTTACATGCAAGGAATAAATGCAGAAATTTCCGAATGTCGAATGGACCAATTCCGGTATTCGACATTTGG
>JAEUIG010000613.1 GCA_016795125.1 Planctomycetaceae bacterium
AATCAGGAACGGTTGATAGTCATCGACCAGGGTCAGCGGGGAGTTCGTGCTCTCGCTGCCGACCGAAATCCCTGAACCGTCCTGACCACCGTCCGGATCGCCGAACTCCCAACTGAAGTCCATGCGGGAGTAACCGCTTAACTGGCCGTCTACGTGGAAGAACCCCATCGCAGAGCCAGTGGTCAACACGTTGCCGTCGGCGTCGTACGCCTGAATCGTGTCCTCCAGCCGGGTCCTGCTGAACGCAATCAATTGCGCCGTACCGCCGGTTCGCGACGCGGACGATCTCGCTCCCAAATGATTGAAGTCGACGGTCGCTGCCGCAGTGCCGGAGATCAGCGGGTCCGTCAGGTACTCCGCGGACGCAGAGACCGCAACGTCGTCCGCCTCGTCAAACTCGTAGGCATAAATTGGAGTCGAGAACTGTGTACGGGAAATCTGAGCCAGCGCCTCCATGTGCCCGGCACTCGCCGGCACGGCGTTCGCCACGACGACGAACGCAATCCAGAGCGGGAGCTTGCGCAACGAGACCATCAGTCGAGCCTTTCATTCTGTGGCGTGAAGGAAAGCTGACGAAGCAGAGAACACAAGGCTCACGCGAGATTGAGAGTTGCGCTGGCCTTGAAGCACAGAACCGTGCCAATTCAACCTACTCAGCAGAACAGACCGGTCTCAATAAAAATCCGATACGGGAGTGTCGCAATTCCCCAGGACTTAACAGTTCATTCCCGTGTAATCGCCTCATCGAGATTCAGCAGTGCCGTTGCGACTGCGATCCAGGCCGCAGTCTCGACCGCGTCTCCTTCCCGAACGTGTCCCGCCGACCCTTGAGCAACCAGTGCCGCCGCAGCGTCAGGATCGGACCGATACCGCTCCCGTTCCCGCTCATACAGGCCCAGCAGGATCACTGCTTCGGCATCGCTGGGTGGGCGTGACAAACACCGCTCAAACACGCACTCCAGCCGGGATGCCGCATCTCCGCCCCCCTCGGCCACAATCCGCTCCGCCAGCACACGCGCCGCTTCGACAAACGTCGGGTCGTTCAACGTGATGAGCGCCTGCAACGGCGTGTTCGTCCGCGAGCGCATCACAGTGCATTCGCCGCGGCTGGGAGCGTCGAACGTCGTGAACGGCGGATACGGGGTCGTCCGCCGCCAGAACGTGTACATGCCGCGGCGATACAGTTGCGGCCCCGGCTCCTGCGGCCATTGCCACTCTCCCGGGGAGTCCTCTTTCTCGCGATAGAACTCCAGGTTCTGATACGGATAGGCGCTCTCGCCTCCGAGCTGTTCGACCAGCAGCCCCGATGCCGACAGCGCCGCGTCACGGACTTCTTCCGCCGTCAGGCGGAATCGTGCCCCTCGCGCCAGCAGCCGGTTCTCAGGATCAGCCTGCCACTTCTCGGGCGACACCGACGAAGTCTGGCGATACGTGTGCGACAGCAAGACCGCCCGCTGCAGCCGCTTGATCTCCCAGCCGCCGTCCATCAGCTGTGCCGCCAGCCAGTCGAGCAGTTCCGGATGCGTCGGCAGTTCGCCGCGCGCGCCGAAATCCTCCGGCGTGCGAACCAGCCCGGCGCCGAACAATTGCTGCCAGATTCGGTTCGCCGTCACGCGCGACGTCAGCGGATGCTCGCGGGACACCAGCCATCGCGCGAGGCTCAGCCGATCCCGCTGATCGCCGTCGGGCAGCGGCGGAAAGACCGACGGCACGTTCCGCTCCACCAGTTCGCCCGGCTGTTGATAGTCGCCTCGCGCCAGCACGCGGGCCGGTCGCATCTCGGCCATCTCGCGCCACACGAGAGCCACCGGCAGCCGTTTTTCGAAGGTCGTCCGCGTGTTCCGAATCGACTCGAGCTGCCGTTCGACGGCCGTCAGCTCCGGTTGAAAGTTCTCGACAAAGAAACTGCGTGCAATCGCGACCTGTTCCGGTGTCCGGCGATCTTCGGGCACTAACAGCACCTGCTGCGCAGTTAACCCGATCGACCCTCCGCTGGGCGCCGTGGTGGCCGTCGGATGAAACCCGAAATTGTGCCGCTGTTCGCGGTTCCGATCCCCCTTCCAGTCTGGTTCGCAGCTGAAGTCCTGCAGCCTCAGGTCTCCCGTGCGAGAGACCACATACGCCAGGTCATCCACATACAGCTCGACAGGTGTGTCGGCATCGCTGGTTCCACGGACCGACAGTCCGAAGGCATCACATTCAATCGACGCCGCGCGATCCGCGGCCGACAGATCGAGTTGCACGGTACCCACGCGTTCGGACCCACGCCTGAGGTCCAGCGTGAGGAGTCCTTCGGGGGCCACATCGTCGTCGGCCGGATCGTCGTCACCCCCATCCGGGTCGTACCGGAACGACCAGTCGTATTGGACGCCGTGCTGCGCAAACAACGGCTCGGATGCGACCCGTTCGCCCCCGGGCCGTCCGAGGTAGGCGAAGAATCTCGGTCCTTCGGCAACCGAGAAACCGACCTGTGCCTGCGCGGGTCCCAACGCAGCGCTGAAGTAGCCGACGTTGGCTTCGGCGTTCACGGTCTGCGGAACATTGATGCGTCCCGACGCCCGCAACTCATGACTGAGACCCAACGGCTCGAGCAGCGCGGCATCGGCGTAGTACGCGGCCGCCTCGGAACGGCCGAACAACCCTCCAATCGCGCCGCGGTCGGGATCGGCAGTCGCCGGCTCTGCCGCCAGACGCTGCGACTCCGCTGCGAGCCAGGTCGCAAACGCCGCATCGGCAGCAGGCGTCAACTCGGTCCGTCGAGCCTCCAGCGCCGCGAGTTCCGCGTTCATCCCGTCGAGTTGCCGTTGCTCGTCCCCAGTTGGCACGCGGATGAACGGGTGGCACTCACGGTTGTTCTTGTTGATTACCACCTCGCCGTCGAGGCTGTTGAAGAACGCGAACAGCGAGTAGTACTCGCGCTGCGTGATCGGGTCGTACTTGTGATCGTGGCACTGGGCGCAGCCGAGCGTCAGCCCCAGCCACGTCGCCGCCGTCGTATTGACCCGATCGACCGTGTACACCGCACGGAACTCGTCCTCGTCCGAGCCTCCTTCTTCGTTGTGCCGGTGCAGCCGGTTGAACCCGCTGGCGATCTGTTGCTCCATCGTCGCGTCCGGCAGCAGGTCCCCCGCCAGGTTCTCGATCGTGAACCGGTCAAACGGCATCCCGTCGTTAAGCGCGCGGATCACGTAATCGCGATACGGCCAGCTGGGACGGTCGCCGTCATCCTGATACCCGCTCGAGTCGCCAAATCGCGCGAGGTCCAGCCAGCCCTGCGCCATTTTCTCGCCATAGCGCGGCGACGCGAGCAGCCGATCGACCAATCGGGCATAGGCATCCGGCGCATCGTCCCGAACGAATTCTTCGACATCGGCGGGGGAGGGAGGCAGTCCGGTCAG
>JAEUIG010000674.1 GCA_016795125.1 Planctomycetaceae bacterium
TGGCCGAACTCCTCGAGCAGCGCGGCGAATACGACGTTGCCGCCAAGGTCTGGGAGCACATCTGCCGGCTCGATCCGCTGGACGGCAATGCACGCTCGCGGATGGGCGGCGCGCATATGAAGAAGACGATCGACCGCGGCGGCTACGAAAACGCCGACACGACGCGGAACGTCATGGCGCGCGGCCCAAAGTCCGGCGAAGCAGCGGCGCCCGGCGAATCCCAGGAGTCGGATCTCAAGCACGCCATCCGCAAGGACCCGCAGAAGGTCGAGAACTACCTGAAGCTCGCCGACTATTACAAGCGCGAAGGGCGGCTCGACGATGCCCATCAGGCGCTGGAGACGGCATTGCAGGTCTCGGGAGACAATGCCAACGTCCGCGAGCAGCTGGAAGACATCGAACTGCTGCGGATGAACCGCAACGTCGAACTGGCCAAGGAGAAGGCAGCGGGCGGCGACGATGAGGCCCGGCAGAATGCCAAGGCGCTGTCCACGGAATTCGCCAAGCGGCGACTGGAAGTGCTCAATCGCCGCGTCGAGCGGTACCCGCAGGACCTCGTGCTGAAGTTCGAACTCGCCGAGCTGCTGATGACGCCGTTCGGCAAGTTCACGCAGGCGATTCCCCTGCTGCAGCAGGCATCGCAGAACAAGCGGCTCAAGCCGCGGGCGCTGATCAAGCTGGGGCTGTGCTTCATCCAGGACAAGAAGATCGCCCTGGCCCGCGGCCAGATCGAGCGCGGCGTAGCGGAGGTCAACGCGCCGGAGGACCCCAAGCTGTTTGTCGAAGCGCACTACCTGCTCGGACGCGTATGCGAGGAACTCAAGGATTTTCCGGCAGCCGAGAAGCACTACGGCGAAGTCCTGGTGATCGACTACGAGTACAAGGACGCTCGTGCGCGGCTGGAGAAACTGCAGGGTGGAACCGGCGACGACGCGACCTGACCTCCCCTCTCCCTCCGGGAGAGGGGCCGGGGGTGAGGGCAATCAACGTTCGGTATCCCCTCGCAAGGGACATCTGGAAACCGTCGTAGCAGCCTCGCCCTCGCGGACGCGATCGCCACATGTTTCGCCTGCTTCGAACAATCTGCCGCACGCTGCTGTCGCTGGCGCTGCTCGCCGCGCTGTGCGGCCGCACTGCCGCTCAAGAGGACGATGCCGACCTGCGCGCCAACGTGCTGGACTCCATCCGCAAGGCGCAAGAGTTTCTGATCAGCAGACAACTGGCGAACGGTTCCTGGGACTCGCAGCACAACTCGCAATACCCGCTGGGGGCGACGGCGCTGGCCGTGCAGGCTCTGCTGAATTCCGGCCTGCCGGCGGAACATCGAGCCGTGGCCCGGGGGCTGGAGTTCATCCGCCGCGCTCCGGACCCCGACACCACGTATGAACTGGCGACGTGCATCATGGCCCTGGCGGCTGGTGGACAACCGGGCGACATCGGCCGAATCGGCAGAATGGCCGGCATCATCGAAGGCTATCAGGTCAAGCAGCGAAACAACGGGTACGCATTCGGCGCCTGGGATTACGGCGACGGCCGAAGTTCAACCGACAACAGCAATTCGCAGTTTGCGATCCTTGGGTTACGAGAGGCGGCGTACGCGGGCATCCCGATCGACGAAGCAGTTTGGCGGGGGGCACAGGAGCACTGGCTGTCGAATGCCGGCGGCGGAGCCCCGGGCATGCCCCAGCCCGGCGAATCGATGGCCTGGAGCTACCAGCACGGTCGCGGCGCGGGCGGCTCGGGCAGCATGACGTCCGCCGGCATCGCGTCGCTGACCATCACCTCCGGCTTCGTGCGCAGCCTGGACGGCGAGACGGCCGACGGAGACATCGATTGCTGCGGCGTCGATCCGGAGGATCAGATTGTCAGGGCAGTGATTGACTCCGGCAATCGCTGGATGGCCAATCACTTTTCGGTACGCAGCAACCCCGGGGCCGACCGGTGGTTCCTGTACTACCTCTATGGACTCGAGCGCGCCGGCAGACTGACAGGGACCCGGTTCTACGGCGATCACGACTGGTATCGCGAAGGCGCACGCAGCCTGCTCGAATCGCAGGCGATTCAGTCGGGCGCCTTTGTAAGCCTCATGGAAAAAGACCCCGTCTCGGATACCAGCCTCGCGCTGCTGTTTCTGTCCAAGGGGCTGTCTCCGGTTCTCATCAACAAATTGAAGTTCGGTCCGCGCAACGGTCCGGGCGGCGAACCTGACGACTCCTGGTGGAACATCCATCCGCGCGACGTCAGCAACCTGTGCGACTACCTCAGCGGGCACAACAAATGGCCGCGGCTGGTCACCTGGCAGGTTGTTGACTTGCAGCTGGCGTCAAAGAACGAGGGGGTCTCCGCGCTGCTGCAGGCTCCCGTTCAATACCTCAGCGGCCGGCAAAGCCTCGACGCCATCGGCGAGCAGGAACTGCTCCTGCTGCGAGATTACCTCGGCCAGGGGGGATTCGTGTTCGCCGTTCAGGGATGCGACAGTGAAGACTTCGACACGGGGATTCGCGATCTCGTCACGCGGCTGTATCCGGACGGAGAGA
>JAEUIG010000705.1 GCA_016795125.1 Planctomycetaceae bacterium
CGTCCGGCGTTTGACCCTCCGTCATTGGCGGCTTTCTCGTGGACCCAGTCGAGGTAGTCCCGAATATGGTGCCGCTCGATCTGATCGACGGTGACTCCCTGACCCCACTCAACCCAATTGGTGACGGTGGACCGGTACTCCTTTCGTGTTCCGTCGGCCAGGCTTTTCGCGACCAGGTACTTCTCGGCAACTTTTTCGAGGGTGATGGACATAACGACGACTCCCCGGTCGTCGACATCCGCAGTCCTTGCCCGGCTCCGTCAGTCGATCGCCGCGGCTTGGCTTCCTGCATGGCCTCCCGCCGCTGGTGTGACGAAAACGCAACACACGCAGGTTGCACAGATGCGTCCAGAATACCCCAATCTGCGGAGAAGAGTGCAGCTGGGCAATCTGGCCGAACTCGCACAGAACGATGCAACCACCTGCAGTTCGAGGCAAGCGAGACTACGGGCAGTCGATCAGACCGACGCGCTACACGGTGAACGCCGAGCCTCCGAGGTACAGGGGCTGGTAGATCCCGATGTTGTTTCGGCAGGTCGCGCACGCACCCCGGCCACTACCACGCATCCTCAAACTGCAGGATCGTTTCCACCCTCCGTTCGCTGGCCACGGTCGCGACGTACTGCTGATCGACAGCCAGTTCCGTCACAGACCACTCGGCTTCACCGACGCGAGCAACCGTCTCGTTCCCGCGTCGAACGACAAACACGTCACGCGGGTCGACACTCAGTCCCACTCCGCTCGCCTTCAGCACCGCCTCTTTGGCGGTCCACCGCTGGAGCAGCCACCGCGTCTGTTCGCCGGACGCAAGAGCCGGCTGTGCCTCGTGCTCGGCATCGTTGAGGACAATGGTTGCGAGTCGAGACAGCTCTGGCAGCGCGCAGACTCGCTCGACATCAACCCCGACCTCCATCCCGGACGCAATCACGACCAGCACGAGGTCGTGTGACGAGCTGATGCTGAACGCGAGGTCGTTCGGATTCGGCCAACGGAGTTCCGGCTTGCCCCCCGGTCGGACTGTCAATTCCACTTCCGACGACTGGCAGCCGAGATACCGGGCGACGACCCGCCGAAGCAGTCCGCGCCGCGCGATGCCGCGCGAGCGATCCTGCTCGAATTGGAGCCCTGCATACCGCCTGAGTTCGGCGTACGTCCATCCCGAAGGGATCGGTGCGATTCCGGGCGGCGGTCGGCGCGACATCCAGATATGGACTTCGTTCGGACGCACGACGCGCTCCGGATTCCATGTGGACCAGCACATTGGGACAGCGCGATTAATCCTGGAAGTTTTCGCGAACGAATTCGTCCAGCCAGGGGGCCCATTCGGCGGCCTGGCCGGCGTCGAAGAGATTGCCGTGATCAGCCGTCTCGAGCCGACAGACCGACAGGCCTCCGACAGCGCGTTCTGCCCACACTGGTCTTCTCTCCGAATCGTACCGCGCCCCGGCCACGAGGCCGACTCGCCCCCGGTACGGCGGAATCGAGTAGGCACACGCCTGGCGGTACAGCGACGGAAAATAGTAGTTCCAGCGCAGCTGCGCGGGGATCGGCCGTCCAAGCAGTCGCGCCGCACGGCAGATCGCCCGCTCCCCCGCCAGTTGCAGGCGAAACCGCATTCGTTCGAACCAGCCCCAGCGACGACCGTGCTCCACAGCCCGCGTCCCCGGTTCGCCGTCCCTGAGCGCCGCTTCGAGTACGCGCGCGCGACGCTCATGCGGCGGCACCGTCGGTTCGAACAGCGCGACCGCCGGCGCGATCCCCGTCCGCACCTCCAGTTCAACGGCCAGGGCATAGGCGATCAGTCCGCTGATGCAGTATCCGGCCAGCGCAAACTGGTGCCCGCCGCACGCCTCCAGCAGTTCGTCGGCGTACCGCCGTGCGCGCGCTTCAGTCGGCATTTCTTCAAACACGTCAGTGTGCAGCCCGTCCATCTTGAGCCACAACAGCTGTGCCTCGGGCACCACCTGCGAACGCAGGATGTCCAGCCCGTACATCTGCCCGACCCACACAACCGTCTTCGGGGCAGCTGCTGCCCGGATCGTTTCGAGATGCGCGAGCATCAGCGGCGGCGTCCTGCGTCGCCGCGACGCGGAGGACTCGGGGGTGGCGTCGTTGGTGCGGCGCGACTCCCGCTGCAGCTCCTCCACGACCGCCGACAGCGACTCCAGCGTCGTCGCTTCGAATAATATACGCAGCGGCAGGCGGACGCCGAACTGCTCCTCGATCCGCGCGACGACCCGCAGCGCGAGCAGCGAGTGGCCGCCAGTCTGAAAGAACTCAGATCGCAGTCCGACGTCCGGCCGACGCAACACATCCTGCCAGATTCGTGCGATCCCCCGCTGGACCGCAGTCATCGCCGCCGGCGCCGCTTCGACGTCCGCCGCTGGCGCAGCCGGCACACGTGCCTCCAGCGCGCGGCGATCCACTTTGCCACTGGTTGTCAGGGGCAGTTCGTTCAGCAGGTGCAGCTCCGCCGGGACCATATACGCGGGCAGAGATTCTCGCAGCGACGACAGGACCTCGGCGCTGGTCGCCGAATGGTCGGCGCGCCGAGTCCAGAATCCAGCGAGCGCTGCTTCATGCGCGGCACGATTCCGGACGACGACGGCGGCAGCCTGTACGGAAGGGTGACGGGCCAGCTGCTGTTCGATCTCGCCGAGCTCGATGCGGTAACCGCGCAGCTTGAGCTGGTTGTCGAGCCGTCCGAAGAACTCGAGTGCGCCGTCAGACTGCCAGCGCACGCGATCGCCCGTCCGATACGCGCGCGCTCCCGGCACCACCGGGTCGGCAACGAATCGTTCGGCCGTCAGTTCGCCCCGCTCGTGGTAGCCGCGCGCGATCCCCGCACCAGCAATGACCAGTTCGCCAGGGACGCCGATCGGCGCAAACTGCCCGCCACTGTCGAGGACATACACGCGCGTATTGTGGATCGGCCGCCCGATCGAACGAGCCTCCTCGGGACGTCGGATTCGCTGCACCGTCGACCAGATCGTCGTCTCGGTCGGACCGTACATGTTCGACAACTCCCGGCAACGCGGCAGCAGCTCGGCCGCCAGGTCGGCCTGCATCGCTTCGCCGCCGCACAGCACCTTGAGATGATCTCCGCCGGTCCAGCCGGACTCGATCAGCATCCGGAACGTCACGGGGGTCGCCTGCAGAATCGTCGTTCGGGACCGTTCCAGTGCGTGCCGCAGGTCGTCAGGGCTGCGCGCCACCTCGCGGCTGACGATCTCCAGCGCAGCGCCGACCATCAGCGGCAGCAGCAGTTCCAGCAGGGAAATGTCGAACGTGACCGGCGTGACACCCAGCAGGTGGTCGTCCCGTGAAATGCCCGGTTCGACCGTCATCGCCGACAGAAACGCGGCCAGGCAACGGTGTTCAATCACCACCCCCTTCGGGAAGCCCGTCGACCCCGACGTGTAGATCATGTACACGGCGTCGTGGCCGGCAATGTGGACTTCGGGATCTGCGTCGGACCTGCAGCGCAGCTCCTGCTCCAGCTCGTCAATGACGGCCAGAGGCAGGGTGAATGCGGCCAGGCGTTCCGTCAGTCGCGACTGGGTGATCACCAGCGCCGGCCGCGCATCGGCGAGTATCAGCTTCAATCGTTCAAGGGGCTCCGCCGGGTCGAGCGGGACGTAGACCGCTCCCGACTTCAGGATCGCCAGCAGGCCGACGAGCGAATCCAGCGACCGTTCGAGGAAGACCGCGACGCGCGACTCCCGCCCGATCCCGCGCGCAAGGAGTTCATGCGCCAGCCGGTTCGCAGCCCGGTTCAGCTCGTCGTAGCTGAGGGACTGCCCGGCAAAGGTCACCGCGCGCTCCCCCGGCTGTCTGGCGGCCTGCTCCTCGAATGCCTGGTGTACTGGCAGATCAGGAACCGGCACCACCGGACCGGCGCTGAACTCGAACCCGACCTGTCGGCGTTCGTCGGTACTCAGGAGCTCGATGTCGGAGACACATTGCTGCGGATCAGCGACGATTCGCTGCAGGATCTGCTCGAAGTGGCCGATCATCCGCCGGATGGTCGCGTCGTCCCACAGGTCGGTGTTGTAGATGACGGCGCCGCCGTAACCGTCCTGCTCGCCGCGCAGCTGCCACTCCAGATCGAACACCGACGTCGTCGACTCGACGTACACGCGCGCGCAATCGACGCCGCGCAGCGTGAAGTCGTCCGCCGCACCGGGCTGCAGACCGAACAGCACCTGCGCCAGCGGATGCCGCGACGGCGTCCGGCTCGGCTGCAGGCGCTCGACCAGCATTTCGAACGGCAGGTCCTGGTGTTCGTAGGCCTTCAGGCAGTCACTGCGCACCTGCCGCAACAGCTGGTCGAACGTGATCTGAGCGCCGATCCGCGCCGGCAGACAGAGAAAGTTGATGAACAGCCCGAGGCATCCCTCCAGTTCAGGGCGATTGCGTCCAGCGATCGGTGTTCCTACGAGGAACTGCGATTGTCCGCTGTACCGCCACATCAGCACCTGGAACGCCGCCAGCAGCACCATGAACGGAGTCGCCCGTTCCCTAGCCGCCAGCGTCTTGATCGCCGTAGCCAGCGACGGCGACAGCGAGATCGGGCAAGACGCGCCGCTGAAGCTCATCCCGGCCGGACGCGTCCGATCGGTCGGCAGTTCCAGCGTATCGGGAACGCCCTCGAGTGCCTGCCGCCAGTAGCGCACGAGCTTTTCGACCCGTTCGTCGTCCAGCATCTGCCGCTGCCACGCCGAGAAGTCGGCGTACTGCACCGCGAGGGGCGTGAGTGACGGATCGGCGCCCTGCGAATACGCGTCGTACAACGCACGCAGCTCGCGCGTGAGGACGTTCGCGGACCAGCCATCGTTGGCGATGTGGTGCGTCGACCACATCAACACATGGTCGTCGTCGGCGATCCGCAGCAGCCTCGGCCGCAACAGGTCGTCCCGATTGAGCTGGAACAGTCGGCCGGCTTCCGCCCGCACGACACGCTCGATCTCCGCATCCCGAGTCGCGGCCGGAAGGCTGCTCAGGTCGATGATCGGGAAGTCCACAGGCGCCGGCGGTCGCACCACCTGGCAGCGATCGCCGTGCGATTCCACCAGCGATGTCCGCAGCACTTCGTGGCGACGGACAATCTCGGTGAGACTGCGCGCCAGCGCTCCGGCGTTGAGCGCGCCGCGCAACCGATACGCGCGGTGCTGGTTGTAGACGCTCAGACCCGGCGCCAGCTGTTCGAAGAACCACAGTCGCTCCTGGCCAAACGACAGCGGAATCGTCTGCGTCCGGTCGCACGGCGGGATTGCACGCTGGCGTGTGCCGCGTGAAGGAGGAGGTGGCGCTGGGACCGGCGGTTCGATGCTGCTCATGGAACGGTTTCCGGCGCCGACAGCGCGTCCCCTGACACGCTTTCCAGCTGCGCGATCGCCAGTGGGTAATCGCGTCGCAGGAGGTCGGCGAACTCGCGAATGGTCGCAGCTTCGAACAACTGCAGGACTGACGGCGGCTCGTCAATATAGTCAGCCAGCCGTGCCAGCATCCGCATGCCTTTCAACGAATCACCACCGAGAACAAAAAAATCGTCAGTGGGTCCGATCGCCGGCACTTCGAGCACTTCCTGCCAGTACGCGGCAAGGCGACGTTCGAGCGGCGATGCGTGATGGTCGCCGACGGCGGCGTCCGTGGCGGCGGGCGCGAGCGCAATCAGGGCGGCCTGGTCGACCTTGTGATTCGTGTTCCGCGGCAGCTTCGGCACGCGCGTGATCGTGCGCGGCACGAGGTACGCCGGGAGGCGCTCGACGAGTGCGGCGCGGAGAGCGGACGTTTGGTCCTGTCCATTGCCCGTCACGTAGTAGGCGGCGAGCCATGGTTCCGGGGACGTCGGATCGCGAACCACGACGGCGGCCTCCTCGATCCCGTCGAACTGTCGCAGGACCTGCTCCAGCTCGCCCGGTTCAACGCGCTGCCCGCGAATCTTGACCTGGGAGTCCCGGCGTCCGATCAGCTCCAGGCAGCCGTCGTCAGCGAGTCGGCCGACATCGCCCGTCAGGAACTCCCGAACCCCGTCGACCAACGGAAACCGGGATGCTGTCAGCTCCGGCTGGTTCCAGTAACCGGACGCGAGATACGGACTGCGAACGACAATCTCCCCGGTAACCCCGGCTGGACAGTCGCGCCCGGCTTCGTCGATGACGCGGATCGGACGGTCGGCACACTCATAGCCGGCCGGGATCACGGCCTCCGGCAGCGGAGTGCCGCAATCGAAGAAGTAGTAGCGGTAGTTTCCGCCTTCCGACGAACCGAGTCGGTTCGCCAGCACGCAGTCCCTCGGCAGAAAGCCCATGATGCGTCGGGCGTCGGGCGTGAACAGCCGCTCGCTGCCCAGACAGACCAGTCGGACACCCGCCAGCCGCGAATCCGCCGGCGAGGCCGCGATCAGCCCGCACATGGCGGAGGGCGTCCAGCTCACGTGGGTCACGCCGCTGCGATTGATCCATTCAGCCAGGCCATGCAGGCCGTCGAGGTGCGGGCTCCACGCACACAGCGCTGCTCCGGTCATCAGTGCGGCGGCCACGTCGGACATTCCCGAGGTCCAGCCGGGCGAGTGCAGGCCACTCCAGCGATCGGTCGGTGCGACGCCGAACAGGTCGGCAAACTGGCGCGCGGCGTGCAATTGCGCCCGATGGCTGCGAACGATGCCTTTCGGGCGGCCGGTTGAACCGGACGTGAAGATGATGAACGCCGGACTGTCCGGTCGAATGGAGCCGGCCGACTCCGGCTCGTCGTTGCTTTGGTCGGCCAGGTCGATCGCGACCACCGGCTGACTGCCCGCGAGCGTGCGCGCTCGCGAAAGCTGAGACGGATGGCAGACGAGGACCGAAGCGCCGACTTCCGAGATGATGCCCGTCAGCCGCACGTCGGTCTGAACCGGGTCGAGCGGCGCGACCGCACTTCCCGTCTTTAGCACGCCCAGGATGCCGACGCAGCATTCAGGCCCCTGCGCCGACAGCAGAGCGACCGGCCCTCCGAGCGAAATGCCAAGCCGCAGCAGATGGCCAGCCAGCGCGTTCGATGATTCGCTGAGCTGGCGATAGGTGATCTGGCCCTGCCGCGACACGACAGCGATAGCGTCAGGATCGCGCTGGCGCATCGCCTCGAATCGCGCGGGCAGCGACGACTCGACGGCCGCCAGCGGGAACCGCGCGTCGATGGGAGTCAGGTGCTGAGCGCAGCGCTGCCGGAGCCGACGCTGAAGATCGATCTCC
Source organism: Planctomycetaceae bacterium (assembly GCA_016795125.1). Classification (GTDB taxonomy): domain Bacteria; phylum Planctomycetota; class Planctomycetia; order Planctomycetales; family Planctomycetaceae; genus JAEUIG01. Next base: position 7,236 of record JAEUIG010000705.1, read on the forward strand.
GGCGCGCCGCCGGAGATCTTACAGTGGTCATCACTCATATTTCCCTCGAGGGGACCTCCATTTCGGTTTGCGGTGGTTGGTAGGCGCCCGTGCTCACGAACGCCACGTTCGCCTTCGGCCGCGGTTCCCGCGTCGCGACCGCCAGCCCGGGTATCCCATTGGATGAGTTCCCCATCCATCCGATCCTGTCGGGGTGTACATCGACGCGGGCGATCAGGTCATCCATCGCGCGGCCCGCATCCGCGTCGCCCTTTACGTTTCCGTGCATAAATCGCTGATCGAACACGAGGCACTGCGGCCGCCGAGCCAGTTCTGAGGGAGCGGAGAGCGGCGTCACCGTGGAAAACCACCCAGACCGCGCCAAGTCGAAAAGAAAGAGACATCGGGCGCCAGAGTGCCAGTTCGCGAGGGGGACACCGCAACGTGCTCGGCGTCCATTTCCAGGAGGACATCATACTACACCGGCTCCGGTCGGTCGTCTTCACGTGTTACTGGTGGAACATCATGGAAACGACGTTCGGGGCCGTGATGGGCTTTGTGCTGGGGTTGGGACTGTGGCTGAGCCGCAGACTGGTCGCTGCCGGCGATGTGGACGTACTGGTCGCCACCTCACTCCCGGCTATGATCTCCCTGTGGTTTGCGTCGAGGTCACAGAATGTTCGACAGGAGATCA